>CAZTCY010000031.1:0-29990 GCA_964612715.1 uncultured Nitrosomonas sp.
CTTTTCTATCATGGAGGTATCTGCCATGAAGCATGCCGGGAATATCGAAAAAGCGTTTCAGACAGAAGTTGAAGCCACACAAATACGAACAATTATGGAACAAGGGTTTCTTATTTTTCTTGCCGGGTCCGTGTTTACCTGTGTTGTTGTTTTTGCACTTTGGGATTATGTGTCTCATTTCCTGCTGCTATTCTGGTTTGCAATGATCAATACAATTAGCTTGGTCAGATGGTTAGGCTGCCGGCATTATCAGAAGCATTTAAATACAATCCATCCTGCTGATATTTTGAGAATTAAGCGCATTTTTCTGATTGATGGATTTGTTTTCGGGTTGGGTCTGGGGATGGGTAACCTATTATTTATAGACTTGGCGCAACCCTATACATTGTTAATTATGTTCATCACTGCTTATTTCTTCGCAGTAAGTGTAATGTTTTCATGGTTTAATTATTTGCCGGCAGTTGCGGTCTTTATTATTCTCCTGGGTGGATCACTCATGGTCCCGTCCTTCTTGCAAGGTGGGAAGGATAATATTGGGTTTATGCTCCTTATTGCGGTTTCAGTTCCTTATGGCCTCGTTGTCTGCTTTAGAACCAGAGCGGTTTATGCTTCAGCACTGCATCTTAATTTTGAGAATATTGCGTTACGTCAGAAGAGTGATCAGGCGCGCAAGGCAGCAGAGCAGGCCAATGCCGCCAAAACCCGTTTTCTTGCCGCAGCGAGTCATGATTTGCGTCAACCCATCCATGCACTCAATTTGTTCTTTGCCGAACTTTCCGATCGCGTACGTAATGCTGAAACCAATACACTGCTTGTCCAGGTCGAAGAATCCATTCATGCAATCAATTCCATGCTCAATGCATTACTCGACGTTTCCAAACTGGATGCCGGTGTCGTCAGGCCCGGCATTAAAAGCATCGGGCTGGCGGAGATGTTTGCCCGGTTAGCCACGGAGTTTGCATCCATCGCGCCGGAAAATCACAATGCCTTGCGAATACGGCATACGCAAGCTGTGGTGCACAGTGACCCGGTCATGCTGGAACGCATCCTGCGCAATCTGATCAGCAATGCACTGCGCTATACTGCGCATGGCCGTGTGCTGATTGCAGCCAGAACACGTGGCGACACTGTTCAGATACAGGTTTTTGACACGGGGCCGGGGATTCCTGAAGATCAGCTCAGCGATATTTTTATTGAATTCTATCAGCTCGGTAACCCGGCCCGGGACAGGCGTCAAGGACTCGGACTGGGTCTGGCGATTGTCAAACGATTAGTCAATCTGTTAAAACATGACATCAAAGTAGCTTCCCATTTGAATCGTGGTAGCTGTTTTACGCTTACCGTACCCAAAGCGGGTATCCGGCACAGTGTGCCCGATATAAAGCCAATCAATCTTATTCAGACTCAGACCGATTCTTTTGCTGGATACGCTGTTCTGGTATTGGACGATGACATTGATATATTGCGCGGCATGCAGGGTTTGTTAACCCGGTGGGGGTGCAAAGTTGCCACGGCATGTTCTCCGGATGAAGCGTTCGAGAAACTCGCTGACAATTGTATGCATCCTGAATTGTTAATTGTCGATTACCGGTTGTCCGGAGATGTATCCGGCATTGAAGCGGCTAAAAAACTTCAGGCGCAGTTAACCTATCCGCTGCCTGTCTTGCTGATCACGGGTGATACCGGCCCGGAGCGGCTGCGCGAAGCGGACGCGAGTGGCTATCAGTTGCTGCACAAACCGGTTCAACCGGCAAAACTGCGCAGCACGATGCACTATTTGTTAAACAGGAATGCCGGTCAAACATCAACATAAAAAATAAAGAATCAGCGTTTTTGTTTAATTTGAAGAGATGACGTCCCGGCGTAATGCTTCTATGACTGCCTGGGTTCTGTTGAAGGCGCCTAAGGCTTGCAGGATGGCCGCCACATGGATTCTCACTGTTCCATCCGCTATATTTAATTGATATGCGATGGATTTGTTGGGTAGTCCTTTGGCCATCAGCTTAAGAACTTCAATCTGGCGAGCTGTCAATAAAGAGCCCCGGTCACTACTGTCATCTGATCCCTCGGAAAGGGTTGATTCCTCGATGATCTTTCGACTTAACTTGGGCGGAACGAAGATATCGCCTTGCAGAACAACACGCAATGCAGTCAGCATTTCATAACTGCTGCATGATTTTGGCAGATAACCGGCTGAACCGTTATCCAATGCGTGTTTTACAACCCGGGTGTCTTCCGATGCTGACAGCACAACAATGGGGATCGTTGGAACCAGTGCTCTCAAATCCGGCAGGGCTGTTAACCCATCCACTTCCGGCAATCCAATATCCAGTAATATCAGATCGAGGATCTGTGTGTGAGAAATAAGCCGTTTCGCGTCTGATACATTGGCTGCTTCCGATACGGCAACGTGTTCGTTGAGCTGATTCAGCACATGGATGAGTGCTTCCCTGAATAGCGTATGATCATCAATTAACAGAATATGCATGGTTTAACTCAAGTTTAGGGATATTGTTCTTGGCTTTAAGTTTTACAGCATACTGTATCTCTTTTATTTAAGAGGTATAGCAGGTCATCATTATGTTACAACACCATGCTAGCATGTCGTGTGCGTTTTAGCACAGTATAAGTTCAATTTTTTAGAAGCTGCGGTATACAACGGAATAACAACGGAATCAGGCAGAATTCCGACGCTTTCATCAGGGGATTACAAGCATCTGCCGTTGTGAATCATCAGGCTATTTCCTGATCTTCTCCCACAATTTTTCGAGCCGCTTGACCGAAACCGGCTGCGGGGTTTTGAGTTCCTGGGAAAACAGCGATATGCGGAGTTCTTCGATTTGCCAGCGGAATTCGGCCAGATTCGGATCAGTGATGTCGAGTCGCTGGTGTTTTTCGCGGCACTGTTCATAGCGTTCCCAGAGTGTTTTGATTTCAGCGGCATGCTGTTCATCGCGCAGCAGGTTGCCGGCTGATTTTTCCAGGCGCACACGCATGCCGTTCAGGTAGCGTGGGAAGTGTTGCAGCCGCGCCCATGGGGTTTTGCCGATAAAACCGGGATAGATCAGATATTGGAGTTGTGCGTCGAGTTCGGTTTTAATCCGTGTGTTAATCGATTTCATCGCTGCGCGGTATTGCATCATGGCATGATAGGCTGCGCCGATTTCGCGCAGCAGGTGCGTATAATTTTCGATAACCTGCGGCAGACGCGCCTTTGCCTTGGGGATTTGCGCAGCAAAGGCTTGCTGCGTGCGGGGCAGGGGGTCTTCACCAATAAAGGCCTGGCCGGTGATGGTGTCGAGCAGATCCTGTTTCAGTTCACCCGGGGTGATGCAGGTGGTCAGTTGCAGCGCGGTCTGGCGGAATCCGGGGATGCTTTTGTCGAGCTGTTTCATGCGTTCGTGGCATTCGGTCTGCATCAGGCGGCAGACGCCGCCGCGCATGGCCTGTTCCGCGGTGGCGCGGGTGTCGAACAGGCGGATCGCGGCATGATCCTGCTGGTCGACCAGCGCCGGATAGCCGGTCATCTTGCGGCCGTTGCGCGTGAATGTGATTTCCTCGGGCAGATCGCCGAAATCCCAGTGTTTGATGACGTCGCGTTCGATGCCGGTTTTTTCATCGTCAAGGCTCAACTGGCGGAATGTGGTTTGTGCGGCGCTGCCGAATTTTTCCTGCAGTTCTGCCAGATTGCGGCTCATGGCGAGTTCTTCGCCGGTTTCATCGATAATTTTGAAATTCATCAACAGGTGTTGCGAGACGTCTTTGGCTTCCCAGGTATCCAGGGGAACAGTGATGGTCGTCTTGCGCAGGATGAACCGGGCCAGCGCATCGTGAAGCGGAGCATCCTTTGCGGAAACCGATTGCCATTGCAGGAATTCTGTCACGGCATCGGGTATCGGCACGAGCTGGCGGCGTGTCTGTTTGGGCAGCGCTTTGAGGTACCAGGTGATTTTTTCGCGGATCAGTCCGGGCACCAGATAATCAAACTGCCGGGCATCGAGCCGGTTGAGCATGGGCAGGGGAATGGTGACGGTGACGCCATCGAGCACATGTTCCGGATCGAAACGATACTGTAATGGAAAAATGTTGCCGTCGGATAATACAAGCTGTTCCGGGAACTGGTGCTCAACCGTGTCGCCGTGATGGCGGGTGAGCAGTTCGCGGTCGAGGTAGAGCAGTTTCGGATTTTCCCGTTCGGCCTGTTTGCGCCAGTGTTCGAAACCGGCGCCGTTATAGATGTTCTGCGGAATCAGCGCATCGTAGAATGCAAAAATCACCTCGTCGTCGACCAGTACGTCCTGCCGCCGGGTTTTATGTTCGAGTTCCTCGATGTCCTTGACGAGTTGCCGGTTGTGTGAAAAAAACGGCGCCCGGGTGTGATATTCGCCGGCAACCAGCGCGCCGCGGATAAACAGCCCACGCGATTCTTTCGGATTGATCCGGCCATAGTGCACCGGCCTCTGGGTGACGATGGGCAATCCGTATAACGTGACGCGCTCATAAGCAATTACTTCGGCGCGCTTTTTCTCCCAGTGCGGATCAAAATAATCGCGCTTGCATAAATTTCCAGCGATTGTTTCCAGCCACGCCGGGTCGATGCGTGCAACGCCGCGTCCATAAAGCTTGCCGGTTTCGACCAGCTCGGCGCATACTGTCCATTTAGCCTTGGCTTTGCCTTTTTTTAAAGCTGAGCCTGGAAATATCGAGAATTTGATGCCGCGCGCGCCGAGATATTCGCCGTCTTTTTCTGTTTTAAAGCCAATGTTGCCGAGCAGTCCCGCCAGCAGGGCGCGGTGTATTTCATCGTATGTCGCGGGAACTTCGTTCGGCCTGAAACCGAATTCCTTGATCAGGATATGCAGTTGGTTGTGAATTTCGCGCCATTCGCGCAGGCGGCGGTAGGACAGGAAATGATCGCGGCATTCGGCAATCAGTTTGCGGCTGGATTTTTTATGCTTGAGCAGCTTGTCAAAAAAATCCCAGAGTTTCAGATACCCCATAAAATCGGAGCGTTCGTCCATAAAGCGCCGGTGCGCCTGGTCGGCGGCGTCCTGATGTTCGAACGGCCGGTCGCGCGGATCTTGCAGACTCAGCGCGGCGGCGATGATCAATACCTCGTGCAGGCAGTTTTCCTGCTTGGCCGCCAGCACCATGCGCGCAATTCGCGGGTCGATGGGGAATTTTGCCAGTTGCCAGCCGAGGGGCGTCAGCCGCTTGTTTTCATCGACACCACCGAGTTCCGCCAGTAACTGATAGCCGTCTGCGATCATGCGCGCGGATGGCGGTTCGAGGAATGGGAAATGTTCCACGTCCCCGATTTTGAGCGATTCCATGCGTAAAATCACTGCGGCAAGCGAGGAGCGCAGGATTTCCGGATCGGTGAATTCCGGCCTTGCCTGATAATCTTCTTCGGAATACAACCGGTAACAGATGCCGCTGGCGATACGTCCGCAGCGACCGGCGCGCTGGCTGGCGGATGCGCGGGAAATCTTCTCGGTGCGTAATTGTTCGACTTTATTGCGGTAACTGTAACGGTTGATACGCGCCCAGCCGGTGTCGATGACGTAGCGTATTCCGGGTACGGTCAGCGAGGTTTCCGCGACATTGGTGGCCAGAATAATGCGGCGTGCCTGGTCGGTCTTGAATACGCGTTCCTGTTCGCTGAAGGACAGGCGGGCAAACAGCGGCAATATTTCCATGCCGGGAACGCCGGGTTGATTCCGGTCAAAATGATGCTTGCGCAGTGATTCGGTGGTTTCGCGGATTTCGCGCTCGCCCGGCAGGAAGACCAGAATATCGCCCGAATGGCTCGTCTGCAAAATTTCATCGACGGCGTTAAGCATCTTCTGCTGCAGTTCGAGATCCTCGTCGTCCAGCACGACCGGTTGATAGCGGATTTCCACCGGGTAAGTGCGGCCGGATACTTCGATGACCGGCGCATGGTTGAAATGTTTCGAGAACCGTTCCGCATCGATGGTGGCGGAAGTAACGATCAACTTGAGATCGGGCCGTTGGGGCAGCAGGCGCGTGAGATAACCCAGCAGAAAGTCAATGTTCAGGCTGCGCTCGTGCGCTTCGTCGATGATGAGGGTGTCGTAAGCCCGCAGCTTCGGGTCGCTCTGCGTTTCCGCCAGAAGAATGCCGTCGGTCATGAGTTTAATGTAGCTACTCGAACTGATTTTGTCCGAAAACCGCACTTTGTAGCCAACGGCCTGACCGAGTCCGGTCGCCAGTTCTGCCGCGATACGCTGGGCTACCGATCGCGCCGCAATGCGGCGTGGCTGTGTATGGCCGATCATGCCGTGCACGCCGCGTTCTAACTCCAGGCATATTTTCGGTAATTGCGTGGTTTTGCCCGATCCGGTTTCGCCGCAGATGATGACAACCTGATTGTCCGCAATGGCCTGTTTAATGGCCTCGCGTTTCGCGACGACCGGGAGTTCATCGTTGTAAACCGGTTTGGGCAGATGCGCAAGGCGGTGCGCCAGTGCATCGGGTGATACTGTTTTCATGAGTGAATGTAGGGCACCTCTAAAAATTCAGAGTTTTAAACCGGACGCGGCGAGAACAAAAAATATTGACGCAACATATGATTGATATGTGAGGATTTTTTTGTGAATAACGACGTAGTGTGACGAAATATGGATTTTTAGAGATGTCCTGTAGCTGACTTGCGCATAAAAACAACATGTGGCGGATTATTTGATGTCGGTTCGCTCAGCCAGGTTGTCCACGTACCATTGCATTGCCGCTTCGAGCCCTTCCTGAATCGCGTAGACCGGTTCAAATCCCAGGAGACTGCGTGCTTTACTGATGTCCGCCTGAGAATGACGCACGTCGCCTTCCCGGAAATGGGTGTACTTCGGCTGATATGATTTTAAATGCGGGAATTTGCCGATCAGCAGCGCATGCATCATGGCGTAGAGTTGATTCAGGCTGGTCCGTTCATTGAGCGCCACGTTATAAACCTGATTGATTGCGGCTGCGTCGGTGGTCAGCGCGGCCAGCAGGTTTACCTGAACAACGTTGTCTACATAACAGAAATCGCGGCTGGTTTCGCCATCACCGTTGATATACAGGGGTTTATCTTTGATCAGTGCAAATACCCATAACGGAATGACTGCGGCATAGGCGCCATAAGGATCCTGCCTGGGGCCGAAGACATTGAAATAGCGCAGTCCGATCGATTCCATCGCATAGCAGCGCGCGAAAACATCGGCATAGAGCTCATTGACATATTTGGTTACGGCATAAGGCGAGAGCGGTTTTCCAATCACCGTTTCCACTTTGGGTAAATCAGGATGGTCGCCATAAGTGGAGCTTGATGCGGCATAAACAAAGCGTTTGACTTTGGCGTCACGCGCTGCGACCAGCATGTTGAGAAAACCGGAGACATTATTTTCGTTCGCCAGAATGGGGTCATCGATAGAGCGTGGCACAGAGCCCAGGGCAGCCTGATGCAATATGAAGTCCACATTTGTGCAGACTGCTCTGCATTCATCCAGATTGCGGATGTCGCCCTGAACGAACTTGAAGTTGTGCCAAAGTTCAGGGGCGACACTTTCTCTGACCTGATCCAGATTATGCTGATATCCTGTCGAGAAATTATCCAGGCCGATGACTTTCTGGTTTAATTTCAATAAACCTTCTAACAGATTTGAGCCAATGAAGCCAGCCACGCCTGTCACTAGCCAACAATATTGATGTTGAGATAAATGTTGCTGGATTTTCTGGAATCGGGTCATAACAAAATTCCTGGATATGCGATATCAAAGCCGCCAGACGTGCAATCCGGCATCATGCAGCGATGATTGATTGAATTTGGATTTAATATCAATGAAGCAGCCATTATCCACAATTTTAGTCAGTATATCGGGAATTGTCCTGGTTAAAAAATCGACATGTGAAACGGCGACAATCATAGCTTCTGCGCGCGGCAGGTTTTCCCAGGATTTGAGTGTTATACCATATTCATGCCGGGCTTCTTCGGGATCGGTCACCGGATCGCATACATGAATCTCGATGCCGTAGTCTTCGAGTTCCCGGATGACATCGATGACTTTCGAATTTCTCAGGTCGGGACAATTTTCTTTAAAGGTGAGACCCAGTACGTTTACCTTGGCACCGCGCACGTTGAATCCGGCTTTAATGATTTGCTTGATGGTTTGTTCAGCCACATACTTCGCCATGTTGTCATTAATGCGCCGGCCTGCCAGAATCACCTGCGGCATATAGCCGATCATCTCGGCTTTGTGTGTCAGATAATAGGGATCTACGCCGATGCAGTGGCCACCGACGAGGCCGGGGCGAAACGGCAGAAAATTCCACTTGGTGCCAGCGGCTTCCAGCGTGTCCAGCGTGTCGATGTTCAGGCGGTCAAAAATAATGGCCAGTTCATTCATCAGCGCGATGTTCAGATCGCGCTGCGTGTTTTCTATGACCTTGGCCGCTTCAGCGACTTTGATGCTTGCGGCACGATAAACGCCTGCGGTCACCACGCTTTCATAAAGCCCGGCAACTTTTTCCAGTGTGCTTTCGTCATCGCCCGAAACAACCTTGACAATGGTCGTGAGCGTATGTTGTTTGTCGCCTGGATTGATGCGTTCGGGTGAATAACCGACATGAAAATCCTGCTTCCATTTCAGTCCGGAAAATTTTTCCAGAACCGGAATACAGACTTCTTCGGTAGCGCCTGGATATACGGTGGATTCGTAAATAACAATCGCGCCGGGTTTCATGTTTTTGCCGACCGTTTCGCTTGCACCGGTCAAAGGCCTGAAATCCGGTTGATGCGCCTGGTCCACGGGTGTGGGTACCGCAATGACGATGTAATCTGCTTGTGATAGCTCAGCCGCATCGTTTGTCAGAACAAGTTGACTGGCGCATTTCAGGTCTTCGGTTGATACTTCGCCAGTAGGATCGATATGTTGCCGGTAACTTTGAATTTTACTGCCGGACAGATCATAGCCAATCGTTCGTCTTTTTTTTCCGAATTCAACGGCCAATGGCAAGCCAACATAGCCTAAACCTACGACAGCAACAACATTCATGATTTTCTCCGATTAAGCAGATCTACTGTAAAAACTGGATTATCGTCTTTTTATCGCAAACTTTTAACTAATAGTGTATAACTTTTAACCGCATGAAACATTCAGTATTCCGGAAGATCTTTTCAGACCAAAATTTAATATGGAGATTACACCTTTGGCGCATTCTACCGTAATACGCTATTCACATAACGTTATAGTAGCCAAAATGCGATAATCTTTTTGGGTACTATTGACCCGTAACAGTAACCAATTGAATTGGAGAATCAAAAATGTATAACTTTTCTTCCCGTATTCTAAAAAAACACCATTTGAAAGGTTTTTTGTCTGTAGCGATAAGTATTTTGATGATATTGAGTTTGGCGGCATGCGGTGAGACCAAGGATGCTGAGACTTTGATATCTGAAGCTGTGGAATACCAGAAGAAAGGGGATGATAACGCTGCGATTATCCAGCTTAAGAATGCGCTGCAGCAAGAGCCGAATAATAAAGAGGCGCGTTTCCGGCTGGGTGTTCTTTCACACAAGAGCGGCGATTTGCTGGCTGCCGAGAAAGAACTGGATAGAGCATTGAATCTCGGTTTGGATGCTGATACCGTGATTCCCGTTCTGGCGCAGGTGTTGTTTGATTTGGGTAAATTTCAAATGTTGCTGGATACAGTCGACCGTTATCCAACTGTCGATTCAGTAGAAGTTAAAATTTTGCAGGGCAGGGCGCTGCTGGCTGTTGGCCGGCATGAAGAATCCAAGGCCATTCTGGATCAAATGCTTGCCGAAAATCCGGATTCAACGGAGATTTTGATTGGTTTGGCGCAACATGCGTTGTCTGAAAAGGATCTGGATCTGGCAAACGATTTTTCGAATCAGGCCATTGAAAAGAATCCTGAAAATTCGGCAGCCTGGCTTTTCAGAGCGCGGTTGTTACAGGCTCAAGGCAAAGCAGGGCAGGCCTTGGAAGCTTTTGAAAAAGTGATTCAGTTAACACCGGACAATTTCAGTGCTTATAGCAGTAAAGCGATGATAGAAATCGGCCTGCGCAAGTTTGACGATGCCAGAAACACCATTGCGCGTGCGCGCCGGATTATTCCCGAAAATATCGGACTGAACCATGCGCAAGCTTTGCTGGATCATACGCAGGGAAAGCATGCGGAAGCATTAACATCGATACAGACCGTGCTGAGTGCCGCGCCGGAACACCTGCCGAGTGTGCTGCTGGCCGGTGCAATACAATTGTCTCTGGGTTCATTGTCGCAGGCCGAGCAATATCTGGAGCAATATCTGAAGAAAAATCCAGGCAATGTTTATGCGCGTAAATTGATGATAAATACGCTATTGCAAAGTAATCAGACCAAACAGGCTTTAGCGCTCCTTGAGCCTACATTATCCGGGGTGCAGAACGATCCGCAGTTATTTGCGCTGGCGGGTGAAGTTTATATGCGCTCAGGAGATTTTACTAAAGCAACCGAATTCTATGAAAAAGCGAACGAACTTGCGCCTGACAATGCGGCAATTCATACTGCGCTTGGATTAAGCAAGCTGGCAACGGGTGATAGCGCACATGGTATTGCTGAACTTGAACTGGCTCTGGACCTGGATCGGAATTCACCACGAGCAGGTATATTGCTTACGTTGGCACATTTGCGTGTCAACGCGTTTGACAAAGCACTCGCTACAATTGACGGACTGATTAAGGCGGACCCGCAGAATCCGCTTTTCTATAATTTGAAAGGTGCTGTTTTTCTGGGTAAAAATGATGTCATCAAAGCACGGGAAAACTTTAATCAGGCGCTCACTATTCAGCCGAATTATTTCCCCGCAGTGTCAAATCTGGCGCGGCTGGATATGCAGGATCAAAAACCGGATGTTGCAAAAGGCCGATTTGAAGCCATTCTCAGGAATGATGATAAAAATATTCAGGCGATGAGCGCACTGTCAAGCCTGGCCTCCGCCCAAGGCAATACGGCGGAGGCGACCCGGTGGCTGGAACTGGCCAGCGATCGAAATCCCAATGAGCTGGAACCTGCGCTTCTTTTGACTGCACATTATCTGCGTATTGACGATAAGGAAAAAGCGTTGCTCCTGGCACGCAAGCTTAATGGAACGTATCCCAACGAGCCGCGTGCACTTGAAATTCTGGGCCGGGTGCAGCTTGCGCAAAACAATTTTTCTGCTGCGCTGGACAGCTTTGAAAGGTTGGCGGGAAGGCTGCCGGAATCAGCGCCTGCACAATTGCAGATTGCCAATGTTCATTCCATGATGAAAGATTATACTGCCGCATCCTCTGCACTTAGAAAAGCCTTGTTTATTGATCCGGGCTTTGTAGATGCTAAAGTGGCGTTGGTTAGACTGGCCACTCTCGAAGATAAGGCAGATCAGGCCATGTCTTTGGCGCAAAATATACAGAAAGATCATGCAGATATCCCGCAAGGCTATGAACTGGAAGGCGATTTGTGGATGAGGCAGAATAAACCGGAAATGGCGGCAAAAGCCTACGAGAAAGCATTTTCAGTTGCTCAAAATGGCATATTGGTAACGAAAATATATAACGCGCTGAGCCAGGCGGGTAATGATCAAAAAGCGCTTGCAGAGATTACGCAATGGCTGGCGAAAAATCCGGAGGATACAACAACACGCTTGTACCTGGCTAATGAGTATCTGGGTAAGGGACAATATGCAAACGCGACGAAGGAATATGAAATTATTGTGCAGAAGAATCCGCAACATCTCATGTCTTTAAACAATCTGGCATGGTTGTATCAACAAAGCAAAAATTCCCGTGCTTTGGAGTATGCGGAAAAGGCTTATCAGTTATCGCCGCAAAATCCGGCTATTCAGGATACGCTGGCCTGGATACTGGTCGAAAAGGGAGAAATTGACCGCGCTTTGCCGATGCTGGAGAAAGCAGCATTGCAATTACCGGATAATGCCACGATTCAGTATCATTATGCGCATGCTTTGGTGAAAGCCGGTAATCCGGCGCAAGCACGTCAGATCCTCGACAAGATTACCGCAGGCGATGCAAGTTTCTCCGAAGTTGACGCAGCCAGGGAACTCTTGAAGCAAGTACAATAAGTATCCCTTCGGATAGAAAACGGCGTCATTGAAATGTTGCCGTTGTTTTTGATAAGCGCCGAATAAACATCTTGTGCTCTCGTACGAGCAACATGTGTTTATTCGGTGAGGACTCAATAGGGGCGGTTCTAATTTTTGAACAGATCGCTTGGATGTGTATCAGCATCCCTCAGCAGTCGTTTTGAGGTTTTCAATGTCGCGAGCTGGCTGTGCCGTTCGTTACACGGTTGATCTAATCGCTATGGGTCGGTGCAGTAATCGTTGATCAGAACACCGTGAAACAAAACAGCCAATGCATAAAATTCCAGATCATTCACAGCACTTTCCGACGCAACGGCGTCTAATCCGTATTGCGTAAATCTGTTCTTGGCGAACAATGTCACGACTTTCACAATTTTCCCGTTATGCCGCCGCAATACTCTCAGGCTGCGGCTTATTGTTAATACTTGCTGCATGGTTGCTGTTACGCGGCAGTCTGCCGCAATATGAAGGTGAGATACACTTATCCGGTCTCTCCGCGCCTGTGGCGGTTGAGCGCGATGCACTGGGCAGCGTGACGATTACGGGCCGGAACCGTTTGGATGTTGCGCGTGCGCTCGGTTTTGTGCATGCGCAGGAGCGTTTTTTTGAAATGGATCTGATGCGCCGTCAGGCGGCTGGCGAACTGGCTGCCATTTTTGGCGAAGCCGCACTGGCGTTGGATATGGAGTCCCGCACATACCGCATGCGCGCCCGCGCCCGGCAAATTCTTGAGCAACTGCCGGAGGATCAGCGGCAATTACTTACGGCTTATCGCGCTGGTGTGAATGCAGGGCTTAATGCGCTGACGGTACGCCCTTATCCCTATCTGCTTACCCGCACACAGCCTGTCGAATGGCTTGAGGAAGATACTGTGCTGGTGACTTTTTCGATGTTTGTCACGCTCAACGAAACCAGCAGCAGGCGCGAGCTGGGATTGTCGTTCCTGCGCGCGGAACTGCCGGATACTCTGTTCCGGTTTCTGACTGCCAGCGGTGGGCCATGGGACGCGCCGCTGGCTGGCGAACCACTGGAGTGGCCACCGATGCCATCCGCCGATGATTTTGATCTCAGAACAAGAAATGTGCCACTGTTTGCCGATGCGCCGGCGTTTGACGAATCGATGCCGGGCAGTAACAATTTTGCGGTTTCCGGTGATCTGGCTGCATTAACGGATGGTGCGGCGCTGGTCGCCAATGACATGCATTTGACGCTGCGCGTGCCGAATCTGTGGTTCCGCACGCGATTGATGACCGTACCACCGGAAAGCAAAGCGGAAGACAATCACGCCGTACGGCACACCGATATGACCGGTATCACTTTGCCGGGCGTGCCTGCGATTGTCATGGGTTCCAATCGGCATATTGCCTGGAGTTTCACCAACAGTTACGGCGATTTTATCGATTGGGTGCGTATTACGCTTGATCCGGACGATCGGTCGCGCTACTTTGGTACATCGGGCTGGCAGTCCGTTCTGACATACCAGGAAACCATTCATGTGCGTAACGCGCCCGCAAAAGTAATTACCGTTCGCGAAACCGAGTGGGGACCGATCGTCGCGCGCGATCATGATGGTGTACCGCTGGCCATCGTATGGACGGCCTTTCAGCCGGGTGGCGTCAATCTGAGTCTGGTCGAACTCGAGCAGGCGCAGACGGTTGATGAGGCGGCTGCGATTGCGCAGCAAACCGGCATGCCTGCGCAGAACTTTATCGTCGGCGATAGGCAGGGCAATATCCTTTGGACGATCGCCGGGCGTATTCCAGTGCGGTCAGGCAATTTTGACCCGCGGTTGCCAGCAGACTGGAGCACACCCGATACTGGGTGGCTGGGCTGGTTGAATCCTGCCGATTATCCCCTGATCCGTAATCCCGAGACCGGACGTTTATGGACTGCGAACACGCGCACTGTTGATCCGGATGCTTTGAAGATTATCGGTGATGGCGGTTACGATCTCGGCGCACGGTCAAAACAGATACGCGACAATCTGTTCGCGCTGGAACAATTCACCGTTGATGATTTATTTGCGATTCAACTCGATCACCGTGCCGTATTTTTTACGCACTGGCATACCTTGCTGCGCGAAACGCTCGAACGTTCCGAACAAACCGGAGCATCCAGGCTACTGGAACAGATTCTGGCAGATTGGGATGGCCGTGCGGCGGTCGATTCGGTGGCTTACCGGATTGTGCGCGGCTTCCGCCATGAAGTGATCCGATCCACTCTTGCCGCATTGACCGCTGACGTCAAACAACGCCATCCAGCGTTTCAACTGCCGCGGTTAAACCAGGCCGAGCATGCCGTCTGGCGGATACTTGAAGAACGTCCCGCGCATTTGCTACCTGCAAGCTACAGCGACTGGGATGATTTTCTTTTGCACAGTGTTGATCAGGTCGTCGCAGCCCTGCAAAAACAGTCTGGTGATATCACTGCGCGCACCTGGGGAGAAGACAATGCGGCGCATATCAGTCATCCGCTGAGTCAGCATCTGCCCAAATGGCTTGCGAAATATCTGGATATGCCTGCTGACCCACTACCTGGCGATATGCATATGCCACGCATCCAGACACCGAATTTTGGTGCTTCGCAGCGTTCGGTTGTTTCGCCCGGCAAGGAGGAGGAAGGTTATTTCGATATGCCGGGCGGCCAGAGCGGTCATCCGTTATCGCCCTATTACGGCAGCGGGCATGCCGGTTGGGTATCGGACAAGCCGACACCCTTTATGCCGGGTAAAACAGAATATATGCTCAAACTTGTTCCGTGAAACAATGACCGGGCAAGATGCATACCTTCAAGGCACAACCCGGTCAGCCGCGTACCCTGGGTGATTGAACGACCGGGTATTTTTCCAGATAAGTATCAGCGTCTAATACTTAGTACGCATATGGTAATAATCACCTTTCTGCCGGTTTTTTTACCGGCTATGAAAAAGTTTTGCTTGGGTAAACTTTTCACCCTTGGGGGAATCTTAATCGCAATTGTTCAGATGTTATGCGAAGAAATTCACACATACATTTGGAATTACCGGTGTGGATTGAGGACAGAATTACGTAGTAAAAACATACGTATTTCGTTTTATGCAGCGGCTATGTTTTCCCTATCTTCAAATCACATGAACAAACTTTTTCTATGGTGTGCAAAAAAAACTTGATTTCAGAAATATGCAGACTATAATGCGGGCAATTTAATTTTTGGTAACTACGGGAAATATTATGACTTCGATAAGTAATGCCTATTTATCCATTGAATTAACCAACGTTCACATTCCTGTTACATAGCTTTCTTTAAAAGGACACTCACATGCTCGTACCTATCTCTTCCGCCGCTTTTCAGAAGCCATCCGAATCAGAAGTTCTGTTTGATACCCACCCTGAAATCAGTCTCGATTTCAATCATGTTAAGAAAAAATTGTTACATGGATATGACAAGCCGTTTTTGCTTGTCGACAGTAATATCATTCGCCAAAAGGCCCGACGTTTTATGCGTGCGATGCCACGCGTTCGACCACATTATGCCGTTAAGGCCAATCCGGACCGCCGTGTGCTTAAAACGCTGATTGAAGAAGGCGCTGGCTTTGAAATCGCCTCAATTGCGGAGCTTGATCTTTTACTTGAATTAGGGGTGCCCGCTGTGGAAATTTTCTACAGCAATCCCATGAAATCACGTGCATACCTTGAGTATGCCGCGAGCAAGGGTGTTGAATGGTATGTTCTGGATAGTGTTGAAGAGTTACGTAAAATCGTCAGTGTGAAACCGGATGCAAAAATGTATCTGCGCATCGATGCACCGAATATCGGCAGCGACTGGCCGCTGGCGGGCAAATTTGGCACTCACTTATCCGATATCCATCATATTATCGATGAAGCTGCCAGGCTCAACGCAGATCTGGCCGGTGTCACCTTCCATGTGGGATCCCAATGCCGCAATCCGCAGAACTGGCGGGTAGGTATTGAGCGTGCCATCAAGGTTTTTGCCGATATGCGGGAAAAGGGCTTGAATCCTCGTCTGCTCAATATAGGCGGCGGTTATCCGGTACGTCACCTGAAACCGATTCCAGCCATTGAGGTCATTGCGGAAGTCATTAATGCGGCGATCGCCCGATTACCCAAAGAAGTCCGGATTATCGCTGAACCCGGGCGGTACCTGGTTTCCGACTCCGCCTATTTTGTCTGCCAGGTTGTCGGTACCGCGACACGTAACGGTAAACGCTGGATGTACTGGGATGCGGGTATGTTTGGCGGTATCATTGAAGTCACGGAAGGATTGGCCTACGAAATACTGACCGACCGTACAAGTCATTGTGTACCCTGGTCTGTTGCAGGCCCGACCTGCGATTCAGTGGATATCCTGATGCACGATGTCATGCTTCCGGCGGATATCCAGGAAGGCGATCTGATTTATATCCCAAATACAGGTGCGTATACAACGGCGTATGCCAGCAATTTCAATGGGTTTCCGCTGCCCGATGTCTATGTGATTTAATCTTCCGGCTTATTCCCGGCGAAACGAACGGATCAAGTCTGTGTCGTTCATTTCGCCGGGTTCAACGATTCACAGGCTTGACGGCAGTTCTCGGTTTGTTTTCGATCAAGAATCACAAAATGATACTCCAGCGGCATGCCGGTTTTTCCATTCGACATATGCCGCTCACGTGATACCTCAAGCCATTCACGCCGGTCAAATTCGGGAAAAAAGGCATCACCATCAAAATCCCGTTGTATTTCGGTGAGATACAGGCGCTGTACCAGTCCAAGCGTCTGTTCATAAAGCCGGGTACCGCCGATGATGAACAGTTCACGTTGCTGTTTGGACAACGTATCTGGCGCGCGTTGTTGCAACGCATCTTCCAGTGTGTGCACAACAATGGCATCCGGTATACGAAGATCCGTTTGGCTCGATACGATTACATTGGTACGTCCTGGTAATACGCGCCCTATGGATGCGTAAGTCTTACGCCCCATGATGATGGTATGTCCCATGGTCAATGACTTGAAGTGTTTTAAATCTTCAGGCAAATACCACGGAAGCGCATTGCACTTCCCTATTACACCATTCCGGGCCACAGCAGCCAGAATTGACAGGCGAACCGGCGTCATACGGCCACTGGCGCTTTAATCGCCGGATAGGGCTGATAGTCTTTCAAGGTAAAATCTTCGTATCTGAATGCAAAAATATCCGAAATCGCCGGGTTAAGATGCATTGTGGGCAACTGCTTCGGTTTCCGGTTGAGCTGTTCTTTTGCCTGCTCCAAATGATTCAGATAGAGGTGCGCGTCTCCGAAGGTATGTATAAACTCGCCCACCTTCAAATGACAGACCTGAGCGATCATTATAGTCAACAAGGCATAAGAGGCGATGTTAAACGGTACGCCTAAAAAAATGTCGGCACTTCTTTGATACAGTTGACAGGACAGCTTGCCTGCTGTTACATAGAACTGGAACAAAACATGACAGGGTTGCAGTTTCATTTTATCCAGATCACCGACGTTCCAGGCCGATACAATCATGCGTCTGGAGTCCGGGGTGTCCTTAATCTGTGCGATGACCTGTTTGATCTGGTCGATGGTTTGCCCGTCCGGTGCAAGCCATGCACGCCACTGATGCCCGTAAACAGGTCCGAGGTTGCCGTGTTCATCGGCCCATTCATCCCAGATCGAAACGCCATTTTCTTTCAGGTAATGAATATTGGTTTCGCCACGAAGAAACCACAACAGCTCGTGGATGATTGATTTCAGGTGACATTTCTTGGTTGTGACAAGTGGAAAACCGTCTGCCAGATTAAAGCGCATTTGGTAGCCAAAAACAGATAACGTGCCCGTTCCAGTACGGTCTGATTTTTTGCAGCCATGCGTCAAGACATGTTGCATGAGTTGAAGATACTGTTGCATGCGCTGTTATTTAAAAACGGCCATTGGCCGATCAATGATAAAACTGACAAATTAACTACATGACCAAGCTAACCGTAATATAATATCAGCTTTTACAATGAATCAGGTTGGTCATCCGTGATTAGAACCTGTTCAAGATCTCATTGAAGGGGGCATTGCGGCGTTAAAATCGAGCTCAAAATGCTCACATACTTCACAAGTATGCTCCGCTTTTTCGTTCTATTTTGCCTTGCACTGAACCCCTTGATCGAGATCTTGAACAGGTTCATAGAGGGATGTGCAACCTCCCATCTGTCTGTAGAATTTCCTAATAGCGCAAAAGCACGCACGTGATGATCACTGATAGAAAACACTGTTTGACACTGTAATGTGACCTATACCGATACGCGCGCCTTTCAAAATCTCATATTCAACAGGAAAGCAATCAATGCTGGCTACACTTACCCAGAATTCTTCTTTATTTGACACTACAATCAACGTTAGCGCAAACCATATACTCGTTGTACTTCCAAAGCAGGAGAAATTGCCACAGAAAAATCGCATTCCTGGGGAAGATATGCTCAAAAAAACGCTGAATAGACGTAATATGACGCTGGAAAAAATCAGTGAAACGCCTGTCAGCGCCAATCTGGAAAGTGGTGCATTATGCACATGGGTGATGGTCGATACGCATAAACCTGTGTTTGATCAACATGCTATCGTGCGCAAAGCGCTACAGCATCTGCTCTTGGAGAACCCCACCGAAATACATCTGGCTATTTTTGGCAATAACAGTCAGAAACGCTATTTTTCTGAAATTGCCGTATATATTGCCTGGATTAATGGCGCTGCTCTGCCGGTTCGCAAGCAGAAACCGGAAAGAACTTCACTGACACATATACATCTCTACGGCTATGGCGATGATGAAAACTTTACACTGCAACGTGCTGTTGCCGAGGGCAATTTGCTGGCACGCGGCCTGACGGCGTTACCACCTAATGAATTGACCCCGGCAACCTATCGTGAGCAGATCCAGAAATTGTCCGGCAACGAAGGATGGGTTTATCAGGAATACCCATTGAACATGCTCAGAAAAATGGGTGCGGGTGCTTTTGTGGCAGTTGCCCAGGGCAGCAATACCGATGATGCTGCAATCGTACATTTGCACTATTCGGGAAAAGGCAAAGCAGCAAAACATATCGCTCTTGTCGGAAAAGGGATTTGTTTTGATACCGGCGGACATAATCTGAAACCGGCACGCTACATGCAGGGCATGCATGAAGATATGAACGGATCGGCCGTGGCATTAGGTATTTTGCTGGCAGCGACGCGCGCCGGTTTGTCTCTTGAAATTGATTGCTGGCTGGCTATTGCGCAGAACCATATCAGTCCGCATGCCTACAAGCAGAATGACGTGATCACTGCATTGAATGGATTGACCATAGAAATTGTGCATACCGATGCGGAGGGGCGCATGGTTCTGGCGGACACATTGACGCTCGCGGAAAAACAAAAACCCGACATTATTATCGACTTTGCAACCTTGACCGGCAGTATGCATACAGCGCTGGGTTCAAGATATTGCGGCATCTTCAGCAACCAGGAAAACCTGATCCAGAAAGCAATCGCTGCAGGTAAAAAAAGCGGCGAGCGCGTTTGTGTTTTTCCAATGGACTCAGATTATGGCGAAAGCCTGGAAAGTGATATCGCCGATATCAAGCAATGCGCTATCGGCGGCGAATTTGATCACATTCTTGCTGCCTGCTTTCTCAATAAATTCGTTAATGACACGCCCTGGATACATATGGATCTTTCAGCCAGCAACCACAAAGAAGGGCTTGGCGCGGTCGGCAGTGAAGTTACCGGTTTCGGCGTCAACTGGGCGATTGAATTGCTTGCTCAGCTATAAAAATCACCTGAAATTGAAATGCACGTCAGATTCTCCCAAGATCAAGCCTCCATTGCTCGGGGTTTTCTGCGCTCACAATACTGTCTTCCGATTTTGACATATCGATGATTTCAACAGGAATGTGACCATTCGTGCGTGTAGAAAAAAACACTTTGACCAGCGGCGTCAAAAGACTCTTCTCAGATTGCTCGATAACCAGTCCCAAGCGCCCGGATTTCAGTTTTAACAGTGTTCCAATGGGATAGATACCAATAGTTTTAACGAAAGCACGAAAAACAGCTTCATCAAAATGACCATTCTTCCATGATGTCATTTTTTTTATTGCTTCAGCCGGCTCCCAACCTTTCTTGTAACACCGCTCTGAAGTTATGGCGTCATACACATCACAAACAGCGCCCATGCGCGCGTGTAATGTTAAAGTATCGGCTGAGAGTTTTTCCGGATAACCTTTTCCATCCATGCGTTCATGATGGTGCAGACATACATCGAGCGCCGGTTCGTCGGCCTGATATACCGTTTTTAAAATTTCCCAGCCTTTGCGGGGGTGGTTTCTGATAATTTCAAATTCTTCATCTGTCAGTTTGTCCGGCTTATTCAGTATTTCATTGGGCACAGCCATTTTGCCGATATCATGCAGCAATCCTGCAACGCCGATCTGCTTTAACTCCTCTCCGTGTAGTCCCAGCTGTTTGCCGAGCGCCACCATCAGCACGCATACTGCCACGGAATGCAGATAAGTGTACTCATCCGCCGTTTTTAGTCTTATCAGGCTCAGTAATGCGTTTGAATTCCGCTCCATAGACATATTGATTTCATCGACCAGGCTGACCGCTTCTTCCACCTGAATCGATTTGCCCATACGCGCTTCACTGAACATCGAAACGACCGCAGCTTTGGTTTTAGCATGTATCTTCTTGGCTGTAGTCAATTCATCGGCCAGCGTTATCTTCTGAATTTCTCTCTCAACCGGTAAAGATCGAACGGGTTCCGGTGCTGCCGGCGCATTATCCGCTGCTTTGGAATCCGGACACCGCACATCCAGTCCTTTGGATGTATCAATCCATAATTCTGCTAAATTACAATGTTTCAGTTTCTCCAGATCCGCGTGTTCAGACAATAAAAAAGCACTTTTCCAAAATGGGTGCTTCATCCAGTTCCCGCTTATTTTGTGGATATACATGCCCAAACGTACTTCACTGATAGTGATCTTTTTTATCATAAAGCAGCCCAAGAAAGTCATTTGCAAAATTAGATTTCAGTGGCGAGACTGAAGGTCAGTGGTACAATCATGCTCAATGTAGCGCTCTATTTCCTCTATTTCACAAGCTGATCCGGATATGTAACGTACCCATTGTCATAAAACTTTAAAGAAACTGTAGCACCTAATCAAGATATAAACGCAAAACATAGCATAAAAAAACTACAAACCTGTGATTTACTGGAGTCATCTATGTCAACCATTGAATCTGTTTTACACGAATCACGCATTTTTCCACCTGCTGAGGATTTCGTTCAGCAAGCCAATGTATCCGGCATGGCATCGTATCAGGCGCTATGCCATCAGGCTCAGGCGGATTATCAGTCGTTCTGGGCACAACAAGCCAGAACGCATTTGGTCTGGCATAAACCGTTTACCCAGATATTGGATGATAGTGATGCGCCATTTTTCAAATGGTTCGGCGATGGCGAGTTAAACATTTCTTACAATTGCCTTGATCGCCATGTAAAGACCCAACCCGATAAAGTCGCCATTATTTTTGAGTCTGATGCAGGTGAGGCGACGCATGTGACCTATCGGGATCTTCATCAGCGCGTATGCAAGCTGGCTAATGCGCTGAAAGCGCAAAATATCCAAAAAGGCGACTGCGTCATCATTTATATGCCGATGCGTATCGAAGCTGTTGTTGCCATGCAGGCGTGCGCACGGATTGGCGCGATTCATTCTGTCGTATTCGGTGGATTTTCATCCAAAAGCCTGCATGAACGCATCATCGATGCCGGTGCAAAAGCCGTAATCACCGCTGATGAGCAGGTGCGCGGCGGAAAACATAACGCACTCAAGGCAACTGTTGACGAAGCCATCCGCATGGGCGGCACTGAATCGGTAAAGACGATTGTGGTTTATCAGCGATCAGGTGCGAAAATTCCTTTTAACCCTGAACGTGACGTCTGGTGGCATGAAATTACCGAAAATGCAAGTATGCAGTGCGAGCCGGAATGGGTTAATGCCGAGCATCCATTGTTTACGCTTTATACCTCAGGGTCTACCGGTAAACCGAAAGGCGTACAACATTCCAGCGCCGGTTATCTGCTTGGCGCCATGGTCAGTATGAATTGGGTTTTCGACTATAAACCGTCTGATATTTTCTGGTGCACCGCCGATGTCGGCTGGATTACCGGCCACAGTTATGTTGCCTATGGGCCGCTTGCTATGGGTGCAACCCAGATCATCTTTGAAGGTGTTCCGACCTATCCGCACGCCGGAAAATTCTGGGAAATTATCGATAAACACAAGGTTACTACGTTTTATACGGCGCCCACGGCTATTCGTTCACTGATCAAGCTGGGCGCAGATCTGCCAGAAACATACAGCTTGGCATCGCTGCGACTGCTGGGTTCAGTTGGCGAACCCATCAACCCCGAAGCATGGATGTGGTTTTATGAGAAAGTGGGCCGTTCGCGCTGCCCAATCGTGGATACATGGTGGCAAACAGAAACCGGCAGCCATATGATCGCACCGCTTCCGGGTGTTGCGCCGCTCAAGCCTGGTTCGTGCACATTGCCGTTGCCCGGTATTTTTGCGGCGATCGTTGATGAGGCCGGTCACGATGTCGAAAAAGGAAAAGGCGGTTTCCTTGTTATCAAGAAACCATTTCCATCACAAATCCGTACACTGTGGGGTGATCCGGAACGCTTCAAGAAGGCTTATTTCCCCGAAGATATGGGTAACGGTAAATATTATCTGGCGGGAGATTCCGCGTACCGTGATGAAGATGGCTATTTCTGGATTATGGGACGCATTGATGACGTACTCAACGTTTCCGGGCACCGCCTGGGTACGATGGAAATTGAATCCGCACTGGCCGCCAATCCCTTGGTCGCTGAAGCGGCTGTCGTCGGTAAGCCGCATGATGTCAAAGGTGAAGCCGTTGTCGCATTTGTCGTGCTGAAGGGCGATTATCCCAGGGGTGAAGAAGCGAACCGGATAATCTATGAATTACGTGAATGGGTAGCCCAAGAGATCGGTCCGATTGCCAGACCAGAAGAAATACGATTTGGCGAGAATTTACCGAAAACACGATCCGGTAAAATCATGCGCCGTCTTTTACGCGCACTGGCCAGAGGAGAAGAAATTACCCAGGATATTTCCACGCTTGAAAACCCCGCAATCCTGGATCAGTTAAGACAAACAAACTAACTTATCTTGCAAAATTCAAAAACCAGTAAGAAACTCCATGACAACTTCACTCGTTACTGATTATCCCGATGGCATCAGTGCAATTGATGCGCAATTTCATCGGCCCAAACGCGCAGCTATTCATCTAATCGTAGAGAATGGAAAAATGGCGCTTGTCGACACCGGCACAACGTTCTCAATCCCGGGTGTTATCAGTGTTCTTGCAGAAAAGAATCTGGCTATTGAAGATGTCGACTATATCATTCTTACCCACATCCATCTGGACCATGCCGGCGGTGCAAGCGAATGCATGCGCATTTTCCCTAACGCCAAGCTGGTGGTACATCCACGCGGTGCTCACCACATGGCTGATCCCGGGAAATTGATTGCCGGCGCAATAGCTGTCTATGGTGAAACTGAATTCAGGCGTACCTATGGTGAGATCTATCCTATAGATAAGAAACGCATTATTGAGGCACCGGATACAAGCAGGATTGAACTCAATGGCCGTTCACTGCTGTTTCTTGATACGCCAGGCCATGCACGTCATCATAACTGCATATACGATGAAAAGAGCAACGCATTTTTTACCGGTGATACATTTGGTGTTTCCTACCGTGAACTGGATGTTAATAGCATGGAGTTTGTCTTTCCTACCACCACGCCAATCCAGTTCGATCCTGAAGCGGCACATGCTTCAGTTGATCGTATCATGCAATTTAATCCGGCATACGCTTTCCTGACACATTACAGCCGCATTTGCCACCTGACACAACACGCAGAAAACATGCACGAGCTCATAGACGCGCATGTCAGCATTGCACGAAATGCACAAGACCATACTGCGCCAAACACTGCCAGCAGATTCGACGCAATCCATACAGCACTGAAGTCGCTGTTATTGCAGCGTATCAAATCACATGGCTGCCAAATGTCCGAGGAGAGTATCGCGGATTTATTAAGTTCTGATATCAGGCTGAATACACTCGGCCTGGAACATTGGCTCGATCATTAAAAAAATCATCGACTAATCTGGCTTACTACTATCGATATCCTGATCGTGATTGGATTCATTCTTACTACTGGGCCATGCATTGAATGGGAACGGTTTCATTTCACTATTGAATGTTATGAACTGAATGATCTGGTAAATATAAATACTCAGACCCTGTGCGAGTCTGAGTATGGGTTCATTCGGTTTTTCTGTCATTATTATTGTAATCAGCTGGAATAACGCCAGTCCGATAATAAGAAATTTAGAAACGCTATAGACCACAATAAAAAAAATCATATAAAGGATGCGCATCAGCATCTTATGCTTCTGTAATTGTTGGTTAATTTGCTTTATTTCCTTTTCCATCCGCTTTCTCAAACGATCCAATAAATTGTTATAACCATCGATTTACACTACGTTTATAAGCTTCAAACCCGGCGCCGAATTTTTGTTCAAGCGCTTTTTCTTCAGGTATAATCTGAAACCGGTTCATATACAGAACAAATGCTATCACACAGAGTATGGACGCCAGGTTATGCAAATAACTCCCCCAGCCTAAAAGTATCAATACAAAACCACCATAAATCGGGTTGCGGCTATAACGATACGGTCCTGTCCTGATCAGCGTTGAGGCCGATTCAGGTCTGAGCGGATTTAATGTTGTATTTTGCCGGTAAAAAGTAATGCTGCTTATGAGTATGAGGAATAACCCAGATACTGCGATCAATAAAGATGCAGAGCAGGGCAATGTCAATTCCAATGTGAAAAACGGAAAATACCTGGCCACATACCCCATGATTGCGGCACATAACGCCAGCACAACTACAGGCGGTATTAATAGCGCCAGTCTTGCCATCTGATTCTGTCGAATCAAAGACGCACAGACTTCCAGTATTTGGACTGCCAGTAGACATTATCTAAACGGGATATCGTGACACCTTTACGTTGCGACGCATGCAGAAATTTGTTTTCCTCAAGATAAATGCCAACGTGTTTGGATGTCGGTCCGGTTCTAAAGAAAATCAAATCACCTGGTGCCAGTTGGTATTTGCGAATTGGGGTGCCCAGCCTGGATTGCTGGCGTGCTGTCCTGGGTAAGTGGATACCCAGTCTTGATTGGTATGTCAATTGAACAAATGCCGAACAGTCAATGCCCGACTTATTCATGCCACCAAGGCGATAACGAACTCCGCGCCATTCCTGATGCTGCCGATAAAGCTCATTAACAACTAAATTCCGTGCTCCGGGCTTTTTTGTGATCTGTTTTGATTTTAGTTGATAACTGCTGGAATTCTTGTCAGGTAAAGAACCGCACCCAACAATCAGAAACACGCATAAAATACTGGTTAAACTAAAGTATACCGTTCTTTTGTGCCGCATAACTATGCTTGATCTGAGTTGTAAAAAGACAGAAACGTATGATATCAAAACTACGGGGTAAAGCAAAACATCTTTTAAACAGCCAGTTATAATCAGAAGTTAACATGAAGGATGACATTATACTCGAATATGCTGTGCGCCCATACTGGTTATTTTGGTCAGCACTTTACGCGCCATCTCTTTCAGCGGAACAATTTCATCCACTGCTCCCGCAGCTACAGCTTCTTTCGGCATACCGTAAACAACACAACTTGCTTCATCTTGAGCAAAATTATAGGCACCGGCTTGATGCATCTCGAGCATACCGGCAGCGCCATCTTTACCCATACCTGTCAAGATAACACCGATTGCATTTTTACCGGCATAATTTGCCGCGGAACGGAAAAGCACATCCACCGAAGGACGATGACGGCTTACCAGCTCACCTTGGTTCAATTCAGTTACATAATTCGCTCCACTCCTTTTTAACAGCAAATGTGAATGCCCCGGTGCAATAAAAGCATGCCCTGGCAAAACACGTTCCCCGCCTTGTGCTTCGTGCACCGATATTTTACAAAGACTGTTTAAACGATTTGCAAATGACTTTGTAAACCCTTCCGGCATGTGTTGCGTAATCAAGATGCCCGGGCAATTGGCCGGCAGCTGAATCAGAAATTCTTTAATGGCTTCCGTACCGCCCGTTGAGGCGCCGACGATGATCAGTTTTTCAGTTGAAAAAGAGGTTTTAGAAAATGTTGCGGGTAATACGCTATCCGCAGATAAACTTTTTGTTACCGTCTTGCCCGAAACAAGTTTCTGCACACGCGCAGAATAAGCTGTTCTTATTTTACTGGCAATGACATCGCTGTACTCCTTAAGCCCGCTCGCAATATCAATTTTGGGCTTAGCCACGAAATCGACCGCTCCAAGCTCAAGCGCACGAAAAGTAATATCGGATCCTCTTTCCGTCAATGTTGACACCATGACCACGGGCATGGGCCGAAGGCGCATTAATCGCTCCAAAAAATCCAGCCCATCCATTTTCGGCATTTCAACATCCAACGTGAGCACATCCGGATTCATTTCACGAATCATCTCGCGCGCCATTAAAGGATCTGAAGCTGAACCGACTACTGTCATGTCACGCTGATTGTTTATAATTTCGGTAAGCAACTTACGAATAAGCGCTGAGTCATCTATGACTAGTACGTTAATTTTTTTCATAATAAACTGTAATCGTCTAAGAAAATGTGAATCAGGAGAAAAGTTCCACTACGCTGCATTTATCGGCATTGGTAGATTTATTCAATTTTTTGCCATAATCTTTTTCGCGTTTCTTGATGGTGTCATTATGCATATTTCTCAGTTTCTTAACTAAAACCTTATTAGTTTTTGGAAAGAAATAAACTTTACGGGGATAGATATCGATTAAATCCTGTGCAGTTATCGGAATACCTTCCGTATTTAAAAATTGCAATACAAATTCTGCATTACGCTGACCAATATTAGCTTGAGTCAAGCCGCTGATCACATTACCTCCACCAAAAACCTTTGCTTCCAGATTCGAGCGACGCGCGCCCAGTTTCAGTAATTGATTAATTAAAATCTCCATCGCATATACGCCATATCGCGCAGACGGATTCATCGGTGAATTTGTATCGGAACCGCCACCATCAGGCAGCATAAAATGATTCATGCCACCGATCCCGTTCTGCCTATCACGGATACAGGCGGCAACGCAGGAGCCCAATACCGTCACGAGCAGCATATCTTTGTTTGTGAAGAAATACTCTCCCGGCAAAAGCTTTACAGCTTGTATATTGAAAGTATTGTCAAAATATAAATTTGTCGCCGTATGTTCATCGATAAGTTCAATCATGCGGTTCTCCTGTTATTTATTGGCAAGCTCATATACTGTTTTTTCCCGTAATTTGAACAAATCGGCTGCATGCTGAAAACTCTCAGAATGTCCTGCAAATAACAAACCGTCCGGTGCAAGCAAAGGTACAAACTTTTGCAGAATTTTGTATTGTGTCTGTTTGTCAAAATAAATCATTACATTACGGCAGAATATTGCATCAAAAGGACCCCGGATAGGCCAGTTATTATCCAACAGATTCAATTGCCGGAACGTAATCATGTCCCGCAGCTCAGGGCGCACCATTGCATACCCTGAGTGTGCACCTTTACCTTTCAAAAAGAACTGTCTCAATTTTTCTTTTGGCAGCTTGTCGAGTTTCTCTAAAGAGTAAATACCCGCCTTCGCTTTAGCCAGGACATGAGTATCCAAATCCGTCGCAAGAATATGCACCGGTGGTGTGAACGTCTTGAATGCCTGAACTATTGACATCGCCATCGAATAGGGCTCTTCGCCTGTTGATGAAGCACTGCACCAGAGATGAATTTTACCTTTATTCCTGCGTTTTTCCGTATGTTGTTCAAGAATGGGAAAATGATGCTGTTCACGAAAAAAGGCTGTCAGGTTTGTAGTCAGTGCGTTGGTAAATGCTTCCCACTCATGACTATTAGAGCTTTCCAAGGAATCCAGATAGGCTTTGAACGAATCATAACCATTTGCGCGCAGACGTCTGACGAGACGGCTGTATACCATGTTCTGTTTACTGGATGAGAGCGAAATACCGGCACGGTTATAGATCAATTTTTTTACACGCTCAAAATCTTGAGTGGTGAATTTATATTCACGCGACGCATCCATGAATTCGTTATCACAATCCATCATTTGCTCATAATACCTAATTCAGTTAATCAACACAGCTTCGAAGCCAGCTAGACAGCTATCGGCATTTGAAGAAACGACTTTATGTCACCGGGAAATTCTTAAATAAGGCGTTTTTTATGATATTTTGACAAACCAAATGAATTTAAAAAATTCCGTCGACATGACTTGCTTGAAATCTTCATAAGCGTAATCATTTCGGCGTGATATGTGCTGGCAAAAAAGGAGTCTATTGGTTTAAGCAGCGAGCGGATTCGCATAGTATTGCTGCGTAAATTGTACTAAGGCTTCCATTTGCTCATTTTAGTGAACTCTAAGCCTCAAGAATTTGTAGAGTAGAATGACCGACATTGCCACGCTAGCGCGGCATTCAGTCTTTTGATACTGTGTTTCGGTAATTTCCATAACTTTACGATATCAAACAGTGTTAACAGACCCGGGTTCAAGGTGCTGATCTATGATAAACTAAGTCTATTGAACTAAGTTATGTAAGAATGAAATTATGCAGACATACAACATTCATGATGCTAAAACTCAACTATCCCGACTGGTAGAACAAGCTGCCAAGGGTGAACCGTTTATCATTGCTAAGGCCGGTAAGCCAATGGTCAAGGTGATTGCGCTCAATGCGCCTGAGCCTTCTCAGATCAAGCGGTTCGGTTTTATGGCTGGGCAAATCCATGTGCCGGATGATTTCGACCAGATGGGTGAAAAGGAAATCGTGGAAATATTTGAGGAAGGCGCATGAAGCTACTCCTGGATACCCATTTGCTATTGTGGGCGGCGGAAGGCTTTGAGTATTTGCCACCAGGTGCCCAGACGTTGATGAGCGTTCCTGAAAACGAACTATTCTTTAGCGCAGCTAGTCTGTGGGAAATCGTTATCAAATGCGGCTTAGGCCGTGAAGATTTTAAGGTCGATCCACGCCTACTTCGACGCGGTCTGCTGGATAACGGCTACAGCGAGCTGCCGGTCCTCAGTGAGCATGCGGTAGCTGTCGGAACCTTGCCACCGATCCATAAAGATCCCTTTGATCGCTTACTTGTCGCCCAGGCTATGGTCGAAGGTATAACACTACTGACAGCCGATGCACATGTGGCTAAATATCTCGGTCCGGTGCAACATGTCTAACGAATGGCAGCAAAAATAAGTTGCTGACAATACTATCGTAAGCCCTTAAGCGTTGTTTTGCCTTTTACGATATGCGATAAATCCTACCAAACCTAAACCAGCAACTAGCATCGCGTAAGTTTCTGGCTCTGGAGCAGAGGTTGCAATTCCTTCGGCAAATACTAGATCTGTATTAGTGAAATTATCAAGAGCAAAATCTTGAATAGTCGGCCCTGAATAACCCTGATTTTTCATAGCAGCTATTTCAGAGCCCCGTTATCTCAAACTGCTTGCCCATAGATGCGCCTGGACTCACCAGCCACATCACCATGATCCAGGCGTAAAAATGCTGCAGGTAGCGCAGCAACAGGCGGATGTTGTGACCGATACAACAACAAGCACGCGGTATGGATGGCATCGTCCAGGCTGCCTTTGAGCCAGTTCCTGCGGGGGTGTAAATAATTTTGTGTAAATGGTCATTT
>CAZTCY010000032.1:0-29272 GCA_964612715.1 uncultured Nitrosomonas sp.
GTCAAAACGGATGACTGTACCGTTTTCGATTACCGCGTGTTGCGTCAGTAAAAAGTTGTGCCAGTTTTCTTGCATAACAGACCAGACAATAAAGTTATTCACGCCGCGATTATATAAAAGTGAAGCGGCCCGTACACAGTAACGTATGAAGAATGCCGGCTTCTTGAGTGTGAATGTTCAACCCGGATTTTCCATGCATTCAGGAGAAAATAGCGGTCAATGATCGAATCACACCGCAATTCCCGCCGCGCTATTTTATAATGATGCCATTTATTATATATAAGCATATCGCCTTATACTGCATCATGTGCTGAAATTCTCCGCCCGGTTTGGCCGGAACTTATCAGGATCAAATGATTCAAAAAAATCCCTGAAACACAGGAAAGCGTAATAATGACAACTAAAACCTGCAGAGCAGCATTTACACAACTCTACCACGATATCGAACAACAGATCGTCGGCCAGCAGGCACTCATCCAGCGGCTGCTGCTGGCGCTGCTGTGCGATGGCCACCTGTTGCTGGAAGGCGCGCCCGGTCTGGCTAAAACGCGCGCGATCAAATCGCTGGCGAATAGTCTCGAAGCGGATTTCCACCGCGTCCAGTTCACCCCGGATTTGTTACCTGCCGATCTGACCGGCAGCGATGTGTTTCATCCTGAAAGCGGCAGTTTTACGTTCAACAAAGGACCGCTTTTTCATAACATCATTCTTGCCGACGAAATCAACCGCGCACCGGCCAAAGTGCAATCCGCCCTGCTGGAGGCGATGGAGGAACGGCAGATAACCGTCGGCGCAGCGAGTTATCCATTGCCGCCGCTATTTTTAGTGATGGCCACGCAGAATCCGATTGAACAGGAAGGCACCTATCCATTGCCCGAAGCACAACTGGACCGTTTCCTGCTGCATGTACGCGTGGAATATCCGGATAAAGACGCCAGCCGCAGAATACTGCAACTGGTGCGCCATGAAGCGCTGTGCGCACTGGAGCATACCCGTCCTTACAGCGTTCAGAAAGTGACCCAGGAACAGGTATTTACTGCACGGCGCGAAATCATGCAACTGCATCTGGCCGAAGCAGTGGAAACATACATTATTGAAATCATCGAAACAACGCGCAACCCCGTGCACTATGGTCAGGAATTATCCAGCTGGATACGCTGGGGCGCCAGTCCGCGCGGCGCTATCGCGATTGAACGCGCGGCGCGCGCTACGGCGTGGCTGGCGGAACGCGATTTCGTCACACCGGAGGACGTGCAGAAAGTCGCCGCCGATGCGTTGCGTCATCGCATTCTGCTCAATTATGAAGCGGAAGCGGAAGGCATCACCGCCCAACACTGCATTAACCAGATCTTGGTCAGCGTACCGGCGCCATGAGTGAAGGCACTGCGCTTGCACTCAATCAACTCATCCGGCTGCGCGCCGCATCCCGAGGACTGGAACTCGGCGCGCGCAGACGGGTGTTGTCCACGCAGGCCGGTGGCTATCTTTCGGTCTACCATGGCCGTGGCATGGAATTTGACGAAGTACGCGCGTATCAGGCCGGCGATGACGCACGCACGATCGACTGGCGCGTGACTGCACGGCGGGGGCAGCCGCACACCAAACTGTTCCGTGAAGAACGTGAACGCCCGGTAATGTTACTGGTTGATTTACATCCAGGCATGTATTTCGGCAGCCGCGTGCAGTATAAATCCGTGCTTGCCGGCCGCTTAAGCGCGCTGCTGGGCTGGGCTGCAGTACGTGCCGGCGACCGTGTCGGCGGTATTGTGCAGGCTGCGGAAAAACACCGTGAAATTCAGCCGGCTGCGCGCGAATCCGGATTGCTGCATTTGCTGCGGAGCATGGTGCAACTGCAACCGACGCATCCGGCCGGTATCGTCACAAGCCGCATGGATCGTGCACTGGCACGCATGACGCGTATCGCCTTACCAGGCAGTCTGATTGTCATTTTCAGCGATTTCAGGGAATCCGGCGATATGACGGAACAACATTTGAGCGCCATGGCGCAGCATAACGATGTCATCACCGCATTTCTCTATGATCCGCTGGAAACCACGCCCCCGCCGCCCGGAATATATCGCCTGGGCATCAACCAGCAGCGCGTATCCATCGATACCCGCCATGCCGCAGCAGTAGCGCAATGGCAGGCGCAATTTCAGCGCCATCGTGAAAAAATCCGCAATCTGTGCCGGCGTCATGCCATCCATTTTATGGAAATCGCCACCAGCGATCCCATGCTGCAGGCCTTACGCGCAGGATTGTCGCGACATGGAAAAAGTGCATGATAGAAGCCGATCCGCTCGCCGCACTGCGCCCACTCCATGCACCGCCACCAGTCGGCTGGTGGCCGCCTGCACCGGGCTGGTGGCTCGCGGCAGTACTGGTTGCAACAGCAGTCTGCCTGATTTACCGGTATCGCAAGCGTATGGCACCTAAATACGCAGCCTTGAAGGAACTCAAACTGCTGGACAAAAACCGTGACGCGACGGATCAACCCGTTGCCGTCCTGAATCAATTGCTGAAACGCTATGCGCTGGCATGCTGGTCCGCGGAAAAAGTCGCTGCGTTGTCCGGCCAGGCCTGGCTGGATTTTCTGGATGCCCATGGCGGCGATGGACAATTCTCACACGGGCCGGGCCGGATATTACAGTCAGGACCTTATCAGAAACAGCATGCTGATTTAAATCAATTGATGGTGCTGGCGCGCCAGTGGATCAAAGCCAATACACCGCTAAAAAATACACATGTTTGATTTTGCCTGGCCCTGGATGTTTTTGCTGCTGTTTCTGCCCTGGCTTGCCCGGCGTTTCCTGCCGCCCGCGACAAGCATCAACCAGGGCGTATTGTTTGCGCCTTTTATCCATGCCGATCAGGAAAAATCCATCACGCCAACCCGCCGCATGCTGTTACACACGATACGCACATGGGGTTTAATACTGTGCTGGCTGTTGCTGGTAACCGCGGCAGCCCGGCCGCAGTGGCTGGGCAAGGAAACCGAGCTGTCTGAAACCGGACGCAACCTGATACTCGCCGTGGATGTGTCCGGCAGTATGGAAATTGCAGATCTTGACGATGGATACACCAATCGGCTGGAAGTCGTCAAGCAGGTGGCCAGTGACTTCATCCGCCGCCGTGAAGGTGACCGTATCGGCCTGATTTTATTTGGCAGTGAAGCTTATCTTCAGACACCGCTGACGTTTGATCACACGACCGTGGCAAGCCTGCTGCAGGATACGGTGATCGGTATCGCGGGGCGCGAAACCGCGATCGGGGACGCCATCGGCATGGCGATCAAACATTTGAAGCATTTACGGCATGCCGGTGAAGAAGCCGTGCTGGTACTGCTCACGGACGGCGCCAATAATGCCGGTCATGTCCAGCCGCGCAAAGCCGCCGAACTCGCCGCACAACAAAAGCTGCGGATTTACACCATCGGCGTGGGCGGCGAACCGCGCCAGATTCAGGGATTTTTCGGCATGCGCATGGTCAACCCGGCATCCGATCTCGATGAAGAAACTTTACGCACAATCGCTGATCTTACCGGCGGAGAGTATTTCCGTGCCACGGACAAGGATACATTACAGACCATTTATCACCGGCTGGATCAACTCGAACCCACATTGAAAGGCAGCCGCATCGTTCGCCCGACAGATGAACTGTTTATCTGGCCGCTGGGTTTGGGATTGGTCATGAGTTTTCTGCTGGCATGGCGCTGGTGGAAAGCAGGATAGTTTATGGAAGCATTTCATTTTTTACGTCCGTTCTGGTTTCTGGCACTCATCCCGGCGCTCTGGCTGCTGATTTCGCTGTGGCGCAGGCAAACCTCGGGCACCGCCTGGCATGCCGTTTTTGATCCACAGCTATTGCCGCGTTTATGGCTGGAATCGCCGGGCCAATCGGCACGCCTGCCGATCATCCTGCTCGCCTCAGGCTGGTTGCTGGCGGTCTTCGTGCTTGCCGGCCCTGTATGGGAGCGCCAGCCCGAACCGGTCTGGCGCGCGCAGACGGCGCGCATTCTGATTCTCGATTTATCGCCATCGATGAATGCGCGCGACCTGACACCTTCGCGCCTTGAACGCGCGCGCTTCAAAATCAGGGACATTCTCGAACGGTCCCACGAAGGCCGTACCGGTCTGGTTGTTTTTGCAGGTGAAGCGCATATCGTTACACCGCTCACCGAAGACAATGCAACCATCAGCAATCTGATCACGGCACTGGGCACGGACATCATGCCCGCTAAAGGCGATTCAGCCGCACCCGCATTGCATATGGCGGGCGGATTACTTAATCTGAAAGGGATAGGTCAGGGTGAACTGCTGCTGATCACCGACGGCATTGACGATCCGGCCGCAGCGCTCGCACAGGCACGCAGGCTGCGCGAACAGGGTTATACGCTTTCCATTCTCGGTGTCGGCACGGAATCCGGCGGCGCGATCATGGATAACGGCGTTGCCGAAGTGATACGCTTCAATGCCGGGCCGCTGGAAGAACTTGCGCGCGCCGGCGGCGGCGCATTCAGCAGATTGACAACTGACGCTGCGGACTTGAACCGGCTGTTGCCGGAAATCACCACAGCAGACAATTTTGACGCCGTGGAAAGCAGTACCGGCGGCGTTACGCGCTGGGTGGAGCATGGCGTATGGCTGCTGCCGGTACTTCTGCTGCTTGCCGCGATGGCATTCCGCCGCGGCTGGCTGCTGGGATTCGCTGTATTTTTCGTAACACCGCCGCCGGCACATGCGTTCGGCTGGAAGGATATATGGCTGCGCGCCGATCAGCAGGCGCAGATACACTTGCAGCAGGGCGATCCGCAGACTGCCGCACAGCAATTCCGCGATCCTGACTGGCGCGGCATGGCGCTGTATGAAGCCGGTGATTATGAAGCCGCCGCGCAGGCTTTTGCCGCATCCGATGATCCTGAAGCCCGCTATAACCGCGGTAATGCGCTCGCACGCGCCGGTGAACTGCAACAGGCGATCGATGCCTATCGCGATGTGTTGCAGCAGAATCCGCATCATGAAGACGCCCAGGCCAATCTTGAACTGCTGGAAAAATTGCTGCAGGATCAACAGCAGAATGCGCCATCATCGCAAAATAACACGGATGGCGAACCCGATCAGGCGAATAGCGATGACAATGATTCAGAAGACCAGCCGGAACAGCAGCAGGACGTAACGGAACCCGGAAACCATGATGACACCGGTAACGGCAACGATCATGACGAAAATCGGCCAGAAAACGACTTGCAAACCGACTCACAGGAAAACGATACCGCTCAGCCTGAGATGGATGATCAGCAGGAAAATACGCCGGATCAACAACAGGAACCGCTGGCGCCGGAAGACATGATAATCGACGATGAACAACGGCTCAGTGAGGAAGACATCGCACTGGAGCAGTGGCTGCGGCAGATTCCCGAAGACCCTTCCGGCTTGCTGCGCCGCAAATTCATGCTGGAACACATGCAACGCAAACAACGATGAACAACAGAACCTTTTATTTTCTTGCCGGCACAAGCTTGATCTTCAGCCTGTGCCTGAGCACCGCACAGGCCTGGGCCGCGCTGACTGCGCATCTTGACCGCTACCGGGTAACCGAGGGCGAAACTGTGCGGCTCACCATCGAAGCCGCCGGGCAGATCTCGGCCATGCCGGATACCCGTGCGCTGAATCAGGATTTTGAAGTGGCTGGCACGATGAGCGGCAGCCGCGTCAATATCGTTAATGGCAAAATGGATTCGCGCACCACCTGGACGCTTTCGCTGATTCCGCTGCGCAGCGGGCAATTGACCATTCCGCCGCTCAATATCAATGGCGAATACACACCCGAGCTGACACTGCATGTGACTGAAACTTCAACCGGCACCGATTCCGATGAAGACGCACCGATTTTCCTTGAAACCGAAGTCGATAAAACCGATCCTTATGTGCAGGGTCAGGTGCGTTATACACAGCGGGTTTTTCTCGCCGTCAATCTGGCGCAGGGCAGTCTGAGCGAACCTGAACACGAAAACGCCCTGGTGCAGAAACTGGGAGAAGACCGCGAATATATCACCCAGCGCAACGGCCGATCCTACACCGTTATCGAACGGCAGTTCGCGATTTTCCCGCAAACCAGCGGGCTCATGGTTATCCCCGCGCCGGTGTTGAACGCGCAAATCCCGCAGAACAGCAACCGGCACGATCCGTTCTTTGACCGCCTGTTTGCCAATACCCGCCCTGTCCGGCTGCGCGGAGAAGCGGTCACGCTCGATGTACGCCCGCGTCCCGGTCAAAGCCAATCGTCTTACTGGCTGCCGGCGGAATCCGTTACGCTGCAGGAAACATGGCAACCGGAAGACAACACCATCCATTTCGGCGATCCGATCACCCGCACGATTACCCTCAAGGCACTGGGTGTGACCGGCGAACAGCTTCCCGAACCGAAGCTTGCGGACCCGGCGGGTTTCAAACTGTATCCCGATCGTGCGCAATCGGTAACCCAAAACCTGCCCGACAACGTTCAGGGCGAAAAAACACTGCGCCTGGCCTATATGCCCACGCAGCCCGGCAAACATATTTTGCCGGCATTTTCCATACACTGGTGGGACACCGCAACAGACAGCGCCCGGATCGCAACCCTGCCGGAACGCACCATTGAAGTCCTCCCCGGCACCAGCCAGCTACACGATACGTTAACACCTGCACCGAATTTGACCGGCCTTGGTGAAACGGACATGCCGCACACCCGGCAGAACACGCCAGCCGCACCGTTTTCTCAAACCGATCATTACGCGGCGGATACCGCCGGACTGGCAATCCGTCATACCGGCTGGTTCTGGACAGCGCTGCTGTTTGCCACGTTATGGCTGATAACACTGGGTTTTCTATGGCGTATGCGCCACCGCCCGCCACAACCTACCGCTGCAGCAGAGACAACCCCAGGCGAACCGCAGCATGTCCGGGATGCGCGAAAACGCTTCCTGGCCGCCTGCCGGGATAGCAATGCGCGACAGGCGCGCTATTACCTGCTCAAATGGGCTGCCGCGCACTGGCCGGATGCGCCCCCCGAAGGACTGGATGAACTCGCAACACGGCTCAACGATGCGCATGCCCAGGCGGCGTTGAAGCAGCTGGATCGCGTTTTATACCGGCATCACGACGAACGCTGGGATGGCAACACGCTTGGCAAACTGATGACCGAATTGCCGGAACACGGCCGGAAATCAAAAAGCACTTCCGGTAAGAACGCTTTGCCCGGTTTATATTCCTGACAGGAAAGTGTGTAACTATGTCACGATCAGACTGGTTTATTCCCAAACTAGAATTGGTTTATCTATCATTAACATATCGATTATTATGAACAGAATACTCTGCGTAGCTTTCTTCCTATCAATAGCGGCTGCCCCAGCTTCGGCCAATCAGGAACCTATCCGGCCCGGATTATGGGAAGTGACGACAACTTCCGATCTGTTGAACCTGGTGCCGCATATTCCACCCGACTCCATGCAGCAGATCACCGATCTGGCCAGACAGTACGGATTGGTGATGCCTAAAATTCAGAACAAAACGGCCACATCCCATGTCTGCATCACGCCCGCAATGGCGGCACAGGATATTCCCACCTATTTCTACGACGGCCAGTCGGGCTGTTCGGTCAAGAATGCCAGACGCAGCGGAAACCGTTTTTACATCGAAATATTTTGCGATAACGCCCAGTTTCAAGGCAATGGCACAGCGGAGGGCATTTTTACCAGCCCTGAGAATTTTTCCGGACAGACTGAATTCGACAGCATCATCATGGGAAATCCTGTTTATGCCACGGCCGAAACGCGCGGACGGTGGATGGGCGAAAAATGCGGTGTCGCACAACCGGTAACCCGGCCTTCCACCTCACCGCACATTTTTCCTGCGCAATAAACCGGATATTGAAATGTGTTGGCCGGTAAAACCACATTATGCGTGCCGTTTTCATGAACAGGATCAGGCAACAGGGTTGTTCGTTTCACCGATATGGCGCACAATACCGTTATGTAAATTCCAGCGGTACTGAACGCGTCAACCTTGCAGTATCTCAAAAAGGAGGGTAGGCCATGGGAAAAAGACTAACCAGCCGTTATATTTTGGTTGTACATGAAATCACAACCACAGCCGCAAAAATTTGGTTCGGTGCATTGCTGCCCTCACTGGCAAAACCACATAACTGGCGTCTGGTGGTTAGAAAGATTAATTCCGAAAATGACAGAACCAATGAAACGGGAAAAATCGTTCAAACCATCGAGCATCTGAAGGAACAGGGCGATGTCTGGAAAAGACCTTTCAACCGACTGGACAAACGCTTTTATCAGGTGGAAATCATCGACGGACTGGAACCAGGCCAGGATTACATCGTTGAATTTGAGTCTCGCATCGAACATGAGTGGGTATTACTGGAAAAATCTTTTCTGACCGCGCTGCCCGAAGCCCTGCCCGCTGTCGGAAAGCATCCGTTTACCGTAGGCATCGGCTCATGTTTCTACACCAAACATGACGGTGGCCAGGCTGGCCAGGCATTCGAAGCGTTATACCGGCACCCGCATTACAAACCGGATATCAAATTTCTGACCGGCGACCAGGTTTACCTCGATATCGGGCTCGGCTGGTATCCCTTGAGCGAAGAGGACTGCCAGAACCGCATTGCCGACGATTATGCGGAAAGCTGGGAGCTGATGCGCAGCATTCTGCGCCGGGGTGGTACCTGGATGCTGGCGGACGATCATGAATACTGGAACAATTATCCGTTTCTGCAAGGGATCAACCCCTATCTGACGACGTTGCAGCATGACAAAGACTTCAGGAAAAGATGGGAAGCGGCGGCAAAACAAGGCGTGCAAATCATCCAGCAGATCCGGACAATCCGGGTTTTTAATATCGGCAGCGATATTTCCTTTTGCATCGCGGACTTGAGATCGGAAAGAACAAAAAACGGCTTTATGTCCGACGCGTCTTTCCAGGAACTGCTGCAATGGATAAAACAGCTCACCTGTCCGGGCGTACTGGTCATTCCGCAACCCTTGATCGCCGGGAAAGGAAACATCAATGACAAGAATCTGCCCGACTGGGAACAATACAACGCGCTGATTATTGCACTGCAAAACGGCAACCACGACATTGTCGTGTTAGCGGGCGACGTCCACTTCGGACGGGTTTCCCAGGTTATCATCGGCAACAGCGGCAACAAGCTGGTTGAAATCATCAGCTCACCCACGTCGAATCTCTCGGAACTCAACGGTTACGCAGCCAGCAAACCTGACACATCCCGCAAAACATTCCCGGTCACCCCGGTTCCGGGCGTTACCGCAAACCCGATTACCTATCTTGGCAAGGTCACTACGGAAAACAAGTTGTTGGATCTGCGTTTCCCCGTAACAAGAACGACGGAACATTTTATGACCGCCGGTTTCTACCGAGACGGAAAGTCGGTGAAAATGAACATTTACGCATGGGACGCCAGGCGTCTGGATAAAAAAAGCGGTTTGCCCAAAACCATTCGGGGCTTCAATATCGATCCGATTACATTGAAGTAACCATTCATAATCCCGATACCGGAAAAAACCGTTCGCACCGGTCATGTACGGCGAGCCCGGATGACCGCTGCATCGACCGGACAGCGTATTCCTCGGTTTAACCCCCGGTGACCCCGGGACGACGACACCTGCTTGCCATCTGAAAAAGCTGTACGGTTACTGCCAGCCCGTCATTTCATAACCTTTTTCATACAAGCACCGATGCACGAAGTTAACGTAAGCCTGACTGGGTTGAGGTCTTGTCGGTTGAAAAATAGCGCTCAGCAAACCCCATGTAGCGCCGCTTGCCGCACCAATCAGCGAGCCCGTGCCGGCCGAACCGGAAATCGCGCCACCGACAGCACCACTTGCCGCGCCCATCCCGGCGCTCATGGCTGTGCGTGTCGCAATATTTTCTACAGCACCACTGCCTCCTTCCCTGGCTCCGGCTGATTCAGCCATTTGTTTGCAATATTCGATATCCCGTTCTGCAATTTCCCGGCCTACGGACTGATAATGCGTATTGGGATACAGAATCGGCCCTCCTGTGCCGGCACAGGCTGTCAAGCCTAATACAACCAATCCTGTAAACACCATCACGACAGATTTCATAGCTGCACCTCTTTCATCCGCACATTGGCGGTAATATTGAGCCGTGTAAAAATCAACCTGGCATGCGCCTTCACCCACAATCCGCGCATCACACTGCGTATTTTATTAATCCCGCTGAAAGACATTAACGCGACATAAAACCGGCGCGTCCGTCTGATTTGATATGCCATTATGTACAGAATTATCCGCCGGCGTAAAGAAGGATCAGAAGTGCTCAGAATATCCAATGTCTCGATATCGCGTGCCGTACAGGCTGTTCGAACAATAAAATCAAGACTCAGACGGTAATATCTGCGTTTTATCTATCCCGGGTTCAAATTATTTTCGATCGAAACTTGTGCAAATATGTCGTATTTTTTTACACTCCATTATTTTTCTCAGCAAACACACCGGGATTCAAAAATGATTTCCACAATAAAAATGTTTAAATACACATTATTATCATTTTATTAAAAATAATGGCATATATTTTGCTTATCCTTTAATCAATGCTGTTCAGATTGACTGTTAGTCTTTGAATTGCAGATTTATGGCCGTGGGTTGATCCACTGTCTATAAGCACAGATCTTATAGAAATCATCGCAGGCTCAAATTTTAAACTTTTAGAGAAAAATAATATGAAAAAGAAACTACTTACAACGTTAGCCGCATTAGGCCTGAGCATGAATCTGGCAATGGCGCCGATGGCTGCTAATGCCGATGTGATTCAACTGGGTTTCATTCTGGATGAGTCAGGCAGTATCGGCTCCAGTAACTGGAATATTATCCGTCAGGGTTTGGCGAATGCAGTTGATTTGATTCCGGTCGGCGGCGCTGATACATATGAAGTTTCAGTTGTGACCTTTGGCACCAATGCGACTATACGTCATTCAAATGTCTTGATTGACAGCATAGCAGCGCGCGATGCTTTATCCGATGCGATTGAGACTTACAGCTACACTGGTGGCAACACCAATTTTGCGGCTGCATTCAATGCCATGAGAAACGTGTTGGGCAATACCATCGGTACCGCAGCTTTTTCATACGTCAATTTTGCAACTGACGGTCAGCAAAATACAGGTGGTACGGGTGTTGCCGAGCGTAACCAGCTCATTGCCTTAGGTATTGACAATATCAGTATTGAAGGTATCGGCAGCGGCGTGGATGCAGCTGACCTGCAAAACAATTTCTGCTATCCTGGACCTTGCGATACGACGGCTCCGTTTGACTTCCCAACGCAGGGTTTCTATATTGGTGTAGCGAACGCGCAGGCTTATGCAGATGCGTTACAAACCAAAATACGCGTTGTCACTGGCCAGCCGATTCCTGAACCGGGCACGATCGCGCTGTTAAGCGTTGCATTGCTCGGTATGGGTATTATCCGCCGTCGCAAAGAAGTATAAATAGCGTTCAGGTATTCAAGTATTTTTACGAATACCTTCTTTAGAAATACTTAGTCAGGGATTGTCGTCATGCTTGAGACACGCCCTGATTAAAATACGCCCTAAGCATCACCGCTATTACAATCCCCCCCCCGTTACTGACTGTATTTATTTTATTTCCACCCGCTGCACCCGCACCGGCCAAATACCTCTGTCTATCGCCTGGCGGCCATCAAACGTAATATAACTCTGCCTGCCATAATGCGGCAACGGGCGGATAAGGGATTCGAGCGATGCATTGTCCTGCGCAGAAACAATAGCCAGCGAAGCGCCTTGCGGCACAGTCAGAGTCCAGGCCTGGGCGGTTCCTTTTCCGCTGACTTCATCGGGTCTCGGGGGCAGATTCCGGGCTGCCAACCAGGTGTCGACTTCATAGTGCAGACCGATGACCAGCGTCGGTACTGCCGGAATAGATGGATTGACCTGCAGTATTTGCGGTGCGCGGCGTTGCAGCTTCTCTGCTAGCATGATTGCGGTTTGTCGTGTTTCCTCGTGATCTGACAACACGATAGTCGCCGTGGTCGGGTTGACCATGACTTCACGCAGTATCGGCGGCGCTTCTCCGGGCGCAAGGTGGCGGAACAAGCGGATATCCGGATCGAGGATGACGGATTGCGCTTGATCGCCGATATCGACGGCAAAAGTCTGTTCCGCGTGCTGCAAGTCGAGCAGATGCGTTTCTTCGCCTGAGTCGGTCTGAACGGCTACCGGCACGCGCAGCTGGTACGGCGGTTCGGATTGCGTCAACGTGATATGAAGGCGATGGCCTGATCCCACCGCTTCCTGCTTAACTGTGGTGATGGCCAGACGCGGTGCGCCGGTGCGTTGCAGCCATTGCTCGAAGAATGGGCGCAAATCACGTACCGAAATGATTTCAAAGGCGCTTTGCAAGTGCGGCCATGCGGTGATCTTGAAACGCTGCATGCCCCAGATGCCCTGTATCGCACGGTTAAATACATCTTCACCGATCAGATCACGCAGCATGAAAAAAAGCATCGCGGATTTATTGTAGCCGACAATTTTCGATGCACCATGCGTGCGCGAAGTAAATAGAGCCAGCGGTTCGTCCTGGCCGGGTTCGAGCGCGGCAAAGTCACGCAGCCAGCCGAGACGCATTTCACGCGCGGCGTCTTCACCTTCCTGTTCCTTGTACGTGTAATCCGCCATGAACGTCGTCAGGCCTTCGGACCAGTTACCGCTTTGATAATCCGGATAGACCGCATTGCCCCACCAGTTGTGCAGCACTTCATGGCCGAGCGAGGTGTCCCTGATAAACGGCAGCTGCAACACATCGATACCGAGGTATGTCAGCGTCGGCATGCCGAATCCGGTCGGCGTCGGGCTGGATACGATGCTGAACTCACTGAACGGATATGCGCCGATCCACGATTCGTACAATTTGAAATAGCGCTTGACGGCCTCAAGATAATCGCTTGCCAGCGGGCCGATCTGCGCATGAAAATAGGTGCGCAGCAGAATCGGCTCACCCTGAAGACCGGTATAGTTTTCCGATGCTATTTCATAGGGTCCGGCCATTAAATCAATGCCCTCAGCCGGATGGGTAAACTCAAACCGCGCCTGATAGCCTGCATCGGTATCCTGTTCATCGACCAGACGCCCTGCTACCAGGCCACGCTGGCCGGCCGGCAATTCGATCTGAACCTTATAATGAATCAGTCCGTCGGTTACGCGCGGATACCAGTTTGACGCGTCCGGCAGAAATGTTCCTGCTGCACCGCTCACGGCAACCGGCCTGCCCAGCGTCTGTTCATGATCGAGGGTTTCATCGAGCGCATGCAACAGGCCGCGCCAGTGAATTTCTATTCGATGCGGGCGCAATATGGCATAAGGGACTTGCCAGATATGCGACCGGTCTGCCGCAGTTTCCGGCTCAAACGGAATGTCGTCAACATAGGCATGCGTAACCTCGAACTGCGCACCTAGCTTTAGAACATGATCGCGCGTCTTATTGAATCGGATGATGCTTTTTCCTTCCAGCATACGGGTAGCCGGGTCGATGCGTACCTGAATGTCATAATCGATAAAACGCGTATGATCCCTGGCGATACCGGGAACTGCCGGCGAAGCCGCAGCGGTGCCGGCAACGCAGAGTAGTAAAAAACAATAGAAGCGTTGAATCAATCGTACCGCCTGTTTTTTCATCGTCATAGATCAGAAGGAAAGAAATGAACCCATCGGCTAGCTGATAAGCGGTGGAAATTTAGCGATAATTTCCATTTCCTGATTATTGCGTTTCACTTTGAGCGGAAGCCAGGTACCTGGCGCATGGCGTTTGACGATCGTGATGACATCGTCAGTCACCTCGAGCTTAATCCCGGCCATTTCAAGTATCACATCGGCGTCTTTCAGGCCGGATGCCTCGGCAATGCTGCCTTTTTCCACCTGCAGCACCAGCACACCGCCGCGCGCCATTTCGAAACGGATACCCAGACGCTGGTATTTCGGCTCGGCGAATGGATCAGGACGCTCCGGCAATACGCCGAAAACAGCATCGGCAACACCCGCCACAAGCTGTTTGCACGGCTTGTTGGTGTCCCACGGCAATAATGACATGACATCTTTGACACCCAGATCGTTCAGCTGATGCGGCACACCAAAACCATGCACAATATGCCCCGAACCCATAATACCCACGACCAGCGGTTTGCCGCCATCTTCCGCGGCGATCAAGACCTGATGCAGTATCTGCGCCATAGCACGGTCCCAGAGCTGCTGGCTGACATAAAAACGTCTGAAATCGGGGTCATCCGAATTGATTTCACCCTCTTTCTTGTCTTTGCGGTCATGCTGTTTATAAATCGGCAGCAGAAAGTCCAGATAAGCCTGGCTCGGCGGCGCCGGACGCGTCAATCCTTCGCGTTCTTCCAAAGGCACGCCATAAAAGCCTTTCTCAGCGACCTGGCGCCGCAGCCTCTGTTCGATATTCAATGCAACCACGGGAATTTGATTCATGCGTGCAAAATGAAACAATGGCAGATAAAGCTGCGGATCGGTACTCCAGACGCTGTTCCATTCAGATGCAGCCAGAAATGCCTTCTCATCGAGTTCGCCCGCTACCCAGCGGTCCAATACAGCTTGCACACGGCGCGGAAACATTTCAAAACCGATCACCATATCCGGCCGCACGGCATGCATCGCAGCGAGCATCTGTAACTGCCAGCGGTGATGATCCGCATTGACATGCGTTTCACCCAGCAATACCACCGAATGTTTCACCGCACGGTCGATAATGCTTGCGTAATCCGCCTGACCCAAGCCGGGAATCATCCATGTTCCCAGCGGCACGCAGTTTGTCTGTACCAGTTTGTCGCCGGGTTTTAAATCCGGATCAGCCCGCGCTTCCAGTAGGGGTATACAAAACATGCTCAGTGCAAGCAACATGGCAGACACTGTAGATACGGCAGGCTTCATTTGTACAAAAGCTATATTTTTTTTCATGATTTTTTCTATTTGAATAGGATTATCCAACCCATTTTCGGGCATTTCTGAACAGGCGTATCCACGGCGCGTCTTCATGTGTATGCATGCGCTGCGCCGAATCGCCCGATGCAGCGGGGTACCATGAATGCTGTGCCACACGGAAAACGCGTTCCGGATGTGGCATAAGAATATTAAACCGCCCATCCGCCGTCGTCATGCCGGTAACTCCCTGCGGCGATCCATTGGGATTGGCCGGGTAGTTCTCGGCAACCTGTCCGTGGTTATCGGTATAACGCACGGTCACCAGCGTTTTGCTGTCTTCAGCGCAGCGATCGCCAAAATCCGCGTAGCCTTCGCCATGCGCCACGATAACCGGCATCCGGCTGCCAGCCATGCCATCAAATAATATTGATGGACTGTGCTGTATCTCTACCATGACAAAGCGCGCTTCAAATTGTTCCGAATGATTACGCACAAAACGTGGCCAGTGTTCTGCCCCCGGTATGATTTCATGCAGATTGCTCATCATCTGGCAGCCATTACAGACACCAAGCGCGAATGTATCCGTGCGCTGGAAAAAAGCTTCAAAAGCTTCGCGGGCACGCGGATTAAACAGGATCGACTTTGCCCACCCCTGGCCGGCGCCGAGTACATCGCCATACGAAAAACCGCCACACGCAGCAATGCCTTTAAAGCCTTTCAGCGAAACGTGGCCAGCAATGATATCGCTCATATGCACATCGATTGCGGCAAAACCGGCGCGATCAAATGCAGCGGCCATTTCAACATGGCCATTGACACCTTGCTCACGCAGAATGGCGATACCGGGCCTGACGCCGGTACGTATGCTGCTCCGGATCATGGGCGCCACGATGTTTTCTTCCGGATCAAAACTCAGCGCAACGTGCAACCCCGGGTCATCTTCATCCAGAATACGGTCAAATTCCTGTTGTGCACAAACCGGATTATCACGCAATTGCTGCATGTGGTATGTGGTTTCCGACCAGGCGCGTTGCAGATCGGCACGTTTTTCCGCAAGAACAGGTTTGTTATTGCGCAGCAGGCGCAGTTCATCTTCGGTATTCAGATGCCCGATAATGAAACTCGTATCCTGCAATCCGGCTTCCGACAATACGCTCATCACCATCGTGCGCTTTTTGCTCTGGATTTGAATCACCGCGCCCAGTTCTTCATTGAACAGCACCGCAAACAGGCGCTCCAGCGCGCGGCCGCCCAGTTCGAATTGCAGTTCGGCACCGTCGATATCGTTCGACAGCGCATCAAAACAGAGCTGATCGAGATTGACGGTAATGCCGGTATGGGCGGCGAAAGCCATTTCGCACAACGTGACAAACAGGCCGCCATCGGAACGGTCATGGTAGGCAAGTATCGCATCGGCCTTATTGAGCTGCTGGATGGCGGTAAAAAAAGCCTTGAGCTTTTCCGCACCGATTGAAACATCGACATCCGGTGCTTCATTGCCGGTCTGCTTGTAAACCTGGGCCAGCGCCGATCCACCCAGGCGGTTTTTCCCCAGCCCCAGATCGATCAGAATCAGTTCCGTGTCGCCACAATCTGTGCGCAGTTGCGGTGTCAAGGTGCGCCGCACATCGCTGACTCTGGCAAAAGACGAAATAATCAGTGAGAGGGGTGCGGTAACTTCTTTATGGATTGTTTCACGGGTTTCAGTGTCTGTTTCCTGCCAGGCGGTTTTCATCGACATCGAATCCTTACCCACAGGAATGCTGATACCCAGTTGCGGACACAACGCCATGCCGACCGCGTAAACCGCATCATAGAGACCCGCATCTTCCCCGGGATGTCCCGCGGCCGCCATCCAGTTAGCGGAAAGCTTGATATCGCTGAGTTGCTCTATCGGTGCAGCCGCAATATTGGTGATCGCCTCACCGACCGCCATGCGCGCAGCCGCCGCCGGGCTGATCAGTGCAATCGGCGTGCGTTCGCCGATTGCGCACGCTTCACCAAAATACGTTTGATATCCCATCAGGGTAACCGCCACATCGGCAACCGGCACTTGCCAGGGGCCGACCATCTGATCGCGTGCCGTCATGCCGCCCACGCTGCGGTCGCCGATACTGATGAGGAATGTCTTATCGGCCACGGCAGGCAATCGCAGTACACGATAGGCCGATTCTTTTAAATCGAATCCATGCGTTTCCAGCACCTGCAACGATGAACTGCGATGTGCAACCTGGCGTATCATTCTGGGTGGCTTGCCGAGCAAAACCGACAACGCCATATCGACCGGCGGCGTATCCGATACGTTTTTTTCATCGACAACAATCAGTTGTTCTTCCTGCGTCGCTTCGCCAACGACGGCAAACGGACAGCGTTCACGTTCGCAGATCTGCCGGAACGTATCCAATGATTCCGGATGGATGGCGAGTACGTACCGTTCCTGTGCCTCATTACTCCAGATCTGCATCGGCGACATGCTCGACTCTTCGGATGGCACGGCACGCAAATTGAATCGCCCGCCGCGGCCGGAATCATGCACCAGCTCAGGAAAAGCGTTCGACAAACCACCGGCGCCAACATCATGAATGAACAGGATGGGGTTGTGCTTTCCGGCACGTTCCATTTGCCAGCAGCGGTCAATGACCTCCTGTGCACGGCGCTGCATTTCAGGATTGCCGCGTTGTACCGAGTCAAAATCAAGCGCTTCCAGGTTGGTGCCGGTATCCATGCTGGATGCCGCACCGCCGCCCAAGCCGATCAGCATGCCCGGACCACCCAGTTGAATCAGTAATGTGCCGGGTGGAAACTTTTCCTTAGTGATATGTTTTGCAGAAATCTGCCCGATACCCCCCGCAAGCATGATGGGCTTGTGATAGCCGCGCATTTCTCCGGCCACATTTTCTTCATAAGTCCGGAAATAGCCCGCCAGATTCGGGCGGCCGAATTCGTTATTGAAGGCCGCACCGCCAATGGGGCCCTCCAGCATGATCTGCAGTGCCGAAGCGATACGCCCGGGTTTCCCATAAACCGTTTTTTGATCCGGATCAGTATATTCCCACGGTTGCATGAAACCGGGAATATTCAAATTGGAGACCGAAAATCCCGCCAGCCCTGCCTTGGGCTTAGCGCCTCGCCCGGTAGCGCCTTCATCGCGGATTTCTCCGCCGACACCGGTTGCTGCACCCGGAAATGGGGAAATCGCGGTCGGATGATTATGCGTCTCCACTTTCATGAGCCAATGGGTCTGCTCATGCGCGTAAGTATAGCGGTTAGCCTGGTCCGGATAAAAACGCACTATTTTCGCACCTTCAACGATGCTCGCATTGTCTGCGTAGGCAACCAGCGTGCCTTGCGGATTTTGCTTGTGGGTATTGCGAATCATGGCGAACAGAGACTGGTCCATCGGCTGGCCATCGATGATCCAGTCGGCGTTGAATATTTTATGGCGGCAATGCTCCGAATTGGCCTGTGCGAACATCATGAGCTCAACATCCGTTGGATTGCGGCCGATTTCCTGATAATGACGCGCCAGATATTCGATTTCATCGGACGACAAGGCCAGCCCCATCTCAATGTTGGTTTTTTCCAATGCCTGCACGCCTTCTGTGATATCGACGATTCTCAACGGCTGCGGTGCAAAATGCCGGAACAACTGTCCGGCTTCTTCGAAAGACCGCAGCACGGTTTCTGTCATGCGGTCATGCAGCAGCATGTGCAACGATTGCTGCTGTGCGGGGGAAATCGCCTGATCGGTGCGGATATAATAGGCAATGCCGCGTTCGATACGTTCAATAGCACGTAATCCGCAATGATGCGCAATATCGGTGGCCTTGCTGGACCACGGTGAAATCGTTCCGGGACGCGGCGTAACGAGATAAAATGCATCACTGCTATCCGCTTGCCGTGGCTGACACCGGTTCAATAATTTTTCGAGTAATGCCGTTTCATCAGGTGTCAATGTCTGGCTGACCGCGCAAAAATACCAATATTCCGAATAAATACGCGCGACTTGTATCGCTTGTGTATTCAATTCGCGCACGAGTTTTTCCAGCCGGAAATCGGAAAGTGCATTACCGCCACAATATCGAAGCATTGGCAAACTAGAGTATCATGTTTAAAAACGCCATTTTACACGATGCGGGATATATGAAATGAATACTATTGACCCGGTTTACCTGACAGCTGAAATCCATGCCATCGAACAAGCCGCTTTTGCTTCGTCCGATCCGCCCGATTTGATGAAAAAAGCGGGCCGTGCCGCTGCTGAAACAGCGAAACAGCAGTTTGACATGAGTGCCGCGAGAAATGTGCTTGTCCTCGCCGGTCCTGGCAACAACGGCGGCGATGCCTTTGTCGCAGCCCGCTATCTCAAAAACTGGGGACACACCGTAACCGTCGTCTTTTGCGCAGATCCCGGCCGTTTGCCGCAGGATGCCCAAAAAGCCCGGCAAGCCTGGCTGGATAGTCAAGGTGAAATTCAATCCGATATTCCATCCCGCCCATACTGGGATTTGATCATTGACGGTTTATTCGGTACCGGCCTGCAGCCGGAACGGCCGCTCACCGGCCAGTATCTGGATTGGATCAACCGGATTAATGCCATGCCGTGTCCGGTCCTTGCGCTGGATATGCCTTCCGGTCTGGCCAGCGACGATGGCAGTGTTTGCGGGCAAGCGGTTACGGCCACGGTTACGGTGACGTTCATAGGACTCAAACCCGGATTATTGACGCAATACGGTCCGCAATATAGCGGCAGATGCATCGTCTGCGATCTTGATCTGGATGCGACAGCAATCGTTCCACCGCACATCTGGGCCATCGACCGGAAGCTGATTCAGCTGTTATTGCCTGCCCCCAGACCGGCCAACTGCCATAAGGGGCATTTCGGCAGTGTCGGTATCCTGGGCGGCAATAACGGCATGATCGGTGCAGCGTTTCTGGCCGGCCGCTCGGCGCTCTATCTGGGTGCGGGCCGTGTCTATCTGGGTATGCTTGCACAATCCGCGCCGAATACGGATATCCTCCACCCCGAGTTGATGCTGCGTTCACCGGCGGAATTATTCGAGCTCAATACCATCAACTGCCTGGTGGCCGGGCCTGGCATGGATATTAACGAAACCACTTATGCCTGGATGCAGCATGCGCTGAATAGCAGTTTGCCACTGGTACTGGATGCTGATGCGCTGAATCATATCGCGTTTCACAGCGAACTCGCCCGGCAACTGAAACTGCGTATTGTCCCTACCGTACTGACGCCGCACCCGGCCGAAGCCGCACGGCTTCTGGATATCGATGTATCCGCGGTGCAGCGCAATCGAATGGAAGCCGCAACAAAAATTGCCGAGCATCTGAACTGCTTCGTTCTGCTGAAAGGCGCGGGCAGCATCTGTGCATTACCCGGCGGCAAATGTTTTATCAACACCAGCGGTAATCCGGGACTGAGCAGCGCCGGAACGGGCGATGTACTCGCGGGCATGATCGGCGCATTCATCGCGCAAGGTCTTAAACCGGATGATGCAATGCTGCTGGCTGTCTATCTGCACGGCGCTGCAGCCGATCAATTGCTGGAGCGCAATCACGGTCCGGTGGGCATGACAGCATCGGAAATAGCGGTTAATGCGCGACTGTTACTGAATGGTTGGATTTATAAGCAACTGGTGGATATGTGATGCGTTTGCCGGTCATCCTGTAGCCAGCCCGAGGGCTCTTACAGACGCCAGACATTGCCGGATGCAATATAATCCGGCAATGTCTTCTGGTATTCTGACTGGCGTTTTATTCAAGAAAAGAGCTTACATCTTAGCCAGTACTTCGGCCACGGTCTGCCCCATCAGCGATGGTGTAGGACTGATGATCACACCCAGTTCCTTGAGTATGGCCACTTTTTCCGCGGCACTTTCGCCCGCCGTTGCGATAATGGCGCCGGCATGCCCCATGCGCCGGCCTTCCGGTGCGGTAAGGCCGGCAATGTATGCCACCAGTGGTTTGGTCATGTTTTCCTTGAAGAAACGGCCGGCATCGACTTCCATCGGACCGCCGATCTCACCGATCATGAGCGCAACCTTGGTTTCCGGGTCCTGTTCCAGCCTTTCGAGTACATCGCGGTGTGAACTGCCGATGATGGGATCACCGCCGATACCCACCGATGTCGAAATGCCGATACCCAGCAAGCGCATCTGGTCGGCTGCTTCATAACCCAAAGTGCCTGAGCGCCCGACAACACCGACATTACCGCGTACATAAATATGCCCCGGCATAATGCCGAGCATGGCGCGCGCTGGACTGATCGTGCCTGCGCAATTGGGGCCGGTCAGCATCATGCGTTCTTCTTTCGGAAACCGGCGCAGGAAATTTTTAACGGTCATCATGTCCTGTGTCGGAATACCGTCGGTAATGGACACACAATACCGGATACCCGCGTCAGCCGCTTCCATGATGGAATCCGCGGCGAATGCCGGCGGCACAAAAACAATACTGGCTTCTGCACCAACCTGTTGCACCGCTTCTTTGACCGTATTGAATACCGGCAGGCCCAGATGTTTTTGTCCACCTTTGCCGGGCGTTACGCCGCCAACGACATTGGAGCCATATTCAATCATTTCCTGTGCATGGAATGTGCCGATTTTACCGGTAAATCCTTGAACAATAATACGTGTTTTTTCGTTTATTAACATTGACACTTTTTTGTACTCCTAGCCTTCTTGTGCAACGACCTGGTTACGCGCTGCCACTACTTTCTCAGCCGCTTCCGCCAGGGTATCTGCCATAATTATTTTCATCCCGCTGTCTGCAATGATTTTGCGGCCTTCCGCAACATGGGTTCCGGATAACCGGACGACCAACGGAACCTGCATGCCGATATTTTTGACGGCCTGTACCACGCCTTCGGCGATCCAGTCACACCGGTTAATACCGGCAAAAATATTGACCAGCATGGCCTTGACGTTTTTATCCGCGAGCACCAGCCGGAATGCTTTTTCCGTTCTTTCCGCTGAAGCGCCCCCGCCCACATCGAGAAAGTTTGCAGGCTCGCCGCCAGCCAGCTTGATCATATCCATGGTCGCCATCGCCAGTCCTGCGCCATTGATCATGCAACCGATATCACCATCCAGGCCGACATAACTCAGACCGACTTCAGCAGCCGTGACTTCACGCGGATCGACTTGTGAGTTGTCGCGTAATTCCGCAATTTTATGACGGCGGAACAGTGCATTTTCATCGAACGCCATTTTGGCATCCAGCGCGATGATTTCATTGTTCGCCGTTACCACCAGTGGATTGATTTCCAGAATATTGGCATCGAGATCGCGCAGTGCGCGGTAGCAGCCTTTAATGGTTTTAACTGCATGATTCAGCAGTGATGAATCCAGTCCCAGCGCAAATGCCATTTTCCGCGCCTGGAAATCCTGCAATCCAACCGCGGGTTCAATATAGATTTTGATAATCGCATCAGGATCGGTTTGCGCCAGTGTTTCGATTTCCATCCCGCCCTGGGCTGAGCCCACCATAATGACACGCTCGGTACTGCGGTCGATCAGAAATGACAGGTATATTTCCTTTTCGATTTTGGTACCCGCTTCAATATACACCCGCGAACAGAGCTTACCTGCGGATCCACTTTGATGGGTAACCAGGACCTTGCCCAGCAATTCCTCTGCTGCCGCCTGAACTTCAGCGTGTGTTTTACATACCTTGATACCGCCGGCCTTTCCCCGTGCTCCGGAATGTATCTGCGCCTTGACGACCCAGACATCACCTTCAATTTCTCTTGCGCGCTGAACAGCCTCTTCCACACTGTAGGCAATACCGCCTTCAGCGATTTTGACGCCATACGCCGATAGAATTTCTTTTGCTTGATATTCGTGAATATTCAATTCGATTTCCTCATCAAACGGATTGATATGTCATGGCTTTTCTGTGAAACCATGGATTATTAACAAATTGGCCTGAAATAAAAAGGCCGCATTACGCGGCCCTTCATATCACATTATTTTTTGGCGGCTATCGCTTCCGCGATTCTCACCACATTGTTGGCCATCCTTTCCGAAGCCGCATCAATCAGACGTCCGTCCAGCGCGGCTGCGCCTTTTCCTTGTGCGGCCGCTTCTTTTAATGCGGCCAGGATGCGTTTGGCTTTTTCCACTTCTGCCGGAGGCGGCGTAAAGACTTCATTGGCCAGCGCGATCTGGGTGGGATGTATCGCCCATTTTCCTTCGCACCCCAGTGCGGCGGCGCGGCGCGCAGCCAGTTTATAGCCTTCCGGATCCTTGATATCGCCAAATGGGCCGTCGACAGGGCGCAAACCATAGGCACGGCACGCCACCGTCATGCGGCTGATGGCGAAGTGCCACTGGTCACCGGGATAATCCGGATTTAATCCGCCGATATTGACTGTTCTGGCGCGGTTACTGGCGGCGTAATCCGCGACACCGAAATGCAGGGCTTCCAGTCTTCCGCGTGCGCCATTGCACGCGATATCCTCAACGTTGGCCATACCCAGCGCGGTTTCGATCAACGCTTCCAAGCCAATTCTGTTTTTCAGACCCTGCTGCATTTCCAGCTGGTTGACCATGGCTTCCACCATATAGATATCCGCATAGACGCCCGCTTTGGGTATCAGCAAGGTGTCAATTTTCGATCCGGCCTGTTCGACAAGATCAACCACATCACGGACCATGTATTGCGTATCCAGCCCGTTGATACGAACCGATACGGTTATGCCATGTCCTTTCCAGTCCAGGTCATTGAGCGCCTGGATAATATTTTTACGCGCCTGTACCTTGTCATCAGGGGCAACTGCATCTTCAAGATCAAGAAAAACGAAGTCCACACCGCTTTTTAATGCTTTCTCAAACATCTCCGGGCTTGAGCCTGGAACCGCCAGTTCACAGCGTTGTACCCGTTGAATTTTTGTTTCGTATAGCGTGTGACTCATTTCTCCTCCATGAATAATTTTAAAAACAGATCACTCCTGAACACCGTGTAAACAGACAATATTTACCGATAGACGGTTATCATTCAGGATTTAAAGTAACCATTTTTGACCGTAAAAACCAATAAATCCGGCATTATAGCATTTGTTGGCTATGTGATTCTAATCACGCAAATTTTAGCCAGCCAGGGAGCTTTATCCGGTTATACATGCTGAACTGTCCGCAACCGCCCGAAGCTGCGTAATCGCATTGGCGGCATCGGCAAATCGGCGATATTTGGCCAGCCAGAACAGGGGAATCGCCGAAGTGGTTTCCGCCTGCTGTTCGGCGATTGCCGCGGCAATCGCGCCCAGTACAATGGCACGGCCACAGCTATCGCCGCCCGCACGGATATTGGCTTCCACAGCTTGCCGGTAACTTGTGGCATGTTGGACAATATGGGCTATCACCGGCATGCCTTCCAGCACATGGCACGCCGGGCCGAAGCGTTGTGCAGCCCGGACACTGTCCAGTGTATCCATTTCCAGCGCCTCTTCCAGCACAGGTGCCAATGCTTCTCCTGCATGCGGTAAAGCCTGCGTCAATGCTTTTTTAACCGGCATGCCGTCGAGCACGACAGCGAGGACAGCAGCCGCATATTGCGCTGCGGCCACTGCCGTATCGTTATGATTCGTCACCCTGACAATCTGTTCGACCTTGGCCAGCAATGCATCCTCTGATCCGGAATGCAACGCCGTGACAACGGGTACGGTCGCCAGTGCGGCGAATTGATCATCATCCGCCCCGGATATTTCGGGATAATCGTCCGGAATCAATGGAATCAGCTTCAGCAAAGTCTGGCGCGTAGGCGAGTCGATATATCCGCTGTATGCGCCGCCGGGGCCAAACAGATTGCGGAATTCGATTTGATACGCAATGCGATTGAATTCACCATGTGCTGCGTAATGTTTCAGCATCAGCAGGCAGATTTCCCCATAACCGGAAGCGTCGCCTGCGGCTTTGCCGCCATGCGCAAAGAATCCTTTGACATCAGCGTAGTTGTCGTGATCGGGTGGTAAAAAAACAATGCCTTTATGCTTTTCGATTTGCGCAATGCGCTCTGGATCATAAAGCCAGTGTAAACCCAGCGCGGCGGAATCGGCAACCAGCGCGCCCAGCATGGCTGCGATGCGTGGCGTTAATGTGACAGTTGTGTTCATTTATGGCGTGTTCGTTTATTGAGTCGCTGCGGTTTGTGCCTGAAACTGCACAATCCGCACGCTAACTGATTTCCACATCATCCGGGATTCTACGCGCTTCTTCCTCGAGCATGATCGGGATACCGTCCTTAATCGTAAATGCCAGCCGGTCTGGTTTGCAAATCAGCTCTTTTTCTTGTTTTTTATACAGCAGAGGCCCTTTGCATAAAGGACATACCAGGATATCGAGTAATTTTGTATCCATAATCTTTCTAATCTAATATTGCTGCGTCTCGGTTTTTAAAATCTGTTCAGTATATCATCGAGCTGATCGAGATTTGAGTAATGTATGATGATATTGCCCCGGCCATTCTTTCCGGATTTGATCGTTACCTGCGCGCCAAGGCGTTCCGACACCGACTCCTGCAACGCCAGAATATCGCGGTCGGTTTTTTGCACTTTGCGTGTTTGCGGTTTGACCAATTGCTGGATTATTTTTTCCGTCTCGCGCACCGACAAACCTTTCAGCACGATCTTATTGGCGATCTGGATTTGCTGCACAGGCTCGAGCGCCAGTAAAGCCCTGCCATGCCCCATGTCGATTTTGCCCTGCATCATCATTTCCTGCACGGGCTCGGTCAAGTTGAGCAGACGCAATAAATTGGAAATCGCACTGCGCGAACTGCCCAGCGCTTCAGCGGCGGTCTGATGCGTCATGCCAAACTCGTTGATCAGACGCTGAATCCCCATCGCTTCTTCCAACGGATTCAGATTCTCGCGCTGAATATTCTCGATAAGCGAAATCGCAAGTGCAGCGTCATCGGTCACCTCACGAATAATGGCGGGTACTTCGGTCAATCCGGCTAATTGCGCCGCACGCCAGCGGCGCTCACCGGCGATAATTTCATAATGATCCATACCAATCGTACGCACCAGAATAGGCTGCATGATACCCTGCGTTTTGATGGATTCGGCCAGATTCGCCAGTGCCGCTTGATCCATATTGCTGCGTGGCTGATATTTTCCGGGTTGCAATAATGCAATTTCGAGATTTTGCAGCCTGTCGCCGGAAGCGTCCGTTACATCGGCATTGCCCGACAACAGCGCATCCAGTCCGCGTCCCAGGCCCTTTAGTTTCGCCATTTAAACATTCCTTTTGATACAATCAGGCATTCAACACCTCCTGCGCCAGTTCCAGATAGGCCTGAGCCCCTTTGGACTGGCGGTCATGATACAGCACGGGAATACCAAAGCCCGGCGCTTCCGCCAGGCGTACATTCCGGGGAATGACTGTACGGTAAACCTTGTCGCCGAAATGACGCTGCAACTGATCTGATACCTGTTGCGCCAAAATATTGCGCGGATCGAACATGGTGCGCAGCAATCCCTCGATCCGCAGGCTGGGATTAAAATTTGCCCGGATTTTTTTGATGGTATTGACGAGGTCACTCAATCCTTCCAGCGCATAATATTCGCATTGCATCGGTATCATCACCGCATGCGCGGCACATAGCGCATTCAACGTCAGCAAATTGAGCGCAGGCGGACAATCGATAATAACATATTGATACTCATCAACAAGCTCAACCAGCGCCGCTTTCAAGCGGATTTCGCGTTGCGACAGTGTCACCATTTCGACTTCGGCGCCCGCCAGATCGCGGTTGGCCGGAATCAGATCATATTTGCCCTGCAATTCACTGATGCGCACTGATTTGATCGGCAGCTCACCCAGCAGGACCTGATAGATCGTCTGTTTGATCGTCTGCTTGTTAGTCCCGCTGCCCATGGTTGCATTGGCTTGCGGATCAAGATCGACCAGCAACACTCGCTTGCCCGCGTTCGCCAAACTGGCCGCCAGATTGACGCTGGTCGTGGTTTTACCTACGCCGCCCTTTTGGTTGGCAACCGCCAGAATTTTTGTCACGTTTGGCGCTCCTGTTGCAAATCCGGTTTTTCGGAATCAGACATACGTCTGATGTCTGATGACAATCAGCTCCCGCTTTGCCACAAGCCCCGGAACGGTTAAAGGTATTTTTTTTTCAATCACATAAGGCCGGATCACTTCATCAAGTTCCTGTTGCGTACAACGGCTTTTCATCGCGACCCATCGGCATTGGTTTCCATCCGTATCCGCCAAATGCCGGGTCGTTTTTATAAAATCTCCCAAACTGGCATAAGCCCGCGAAATAATCGTGTCCGGGCATTTATCAACAACTGCCGATTCGATCCGCTTTGCCATAACCACCACATTATCCAGCGCCAATTCGATTTTAACCTGCTGCAGAAACGCCGTTTTTTTGTGATTGCTGTCTATCAGTGTAACCTGCCAGTCGGGCCGCGTGATGGCTATGGGTATGCCTGGCAGTCCTGCACCAGTGCCCACATCGATAATGTGCGGCCCATTAATATATTCAACCGCCGCCAGACTGTCCATAATATGCTGATACAGCATGTCTTCAACGGCTCTGATTGCCGTCAGATTGTATTGCTTGTTCCATTTTGCAATCAGCAGCACGTATTGAATGATCCGTTCCCGCATTCGCTCATCCTGCTCGAATGCGGGGTATTTTAAGGCTGACAGACTTTGCCTGAGCGCATCACCAAGATTCATGCACGCTGTTTCTTACCGGCATCCGGAGGACTGGCGCTGCCGAGTCCACGCTTGAGATGAACCAGCAGCAGCGAAATAGCCGCAGGCGTTACGCCCGATATCCTGCTGGCCTGGCCAATTGTTTCGGGTTTATGTTCATTCAGTTTCTGCTGAACTTCATTAGACAGTCCCCGGACTTGCCGGTAATCGATATCGACCGGCAGCAACGTTGTCTCATGCAGCGACTGCCGGAGTATTTCCTCTTGCTGGCGTTTGATATAACCTTGATATTTGGTTTGTATTTCGACCTGCTCGGCGATCTGCGCATCAATCAGTTCATCGTTTGAAGCCCGCCCGGCGCCGCACAGTGCCATCAAACTGGCATAAGACACATCCGGACGGCGCAGCAATTCGGTCAGCGTATATTCGCGCTCAATGGTTTTCCCAAGCACCTGAATGAGCCGTTCTTCGTCAATTGTATCCGGGAAAATCCGGATACTGTCTAAACGGCTTTGTTCCCGTTCGATCGCTTCACGCTTGCGCGTATAAAACGTCCACCGTTCATCATCGACTAACCCGAGTCTTCTGCCAGTCTCGGTCAATCGCTGATCCGCGTTATCTTCGCGCAGCTGCAACCGATATTCCGCACGGCTGGTAAACATGCGATACGGTTCGGTCACGCCGGAAGTAATCAGATCGTCGACCAATACACCGATATAGGCCTCATTTCTCAATGGACACCAGCTGTCTTTCTGCTGCACGTGTAATGCCGCATTAATACCCGCCAGCAAGCCTTGCGCCGCCGCTTCTTCATAACCTGTGGTACCGTTGATCTGCCCGGCGAAAAACAAGCCTTTAATGGTTTTGGTTTCCAGTGAGCGTTTCAGGTTTCTTGGATCGAAATAATTGTACTCTATGGCATAACCTGGGCGTGTAATGTGCGCATTTTCCAGACCGGCAATCGATTGCACCAGTCTCACCTGGAATTCGAAAGGCAGACTCGTTGAAATTCCATTCGGATAAATTTCATGCGTATCCAGACCTTCCGGTTCAAGAAAAATGGAATGACTCTCCCGGCTGGCAAACCGTACCACCTTGTCCTCAATGGATGGACAATAACGCGGCCCGATGCCTTCTATTTTGCCGGTATACAGTGGCGACTCTGACAATCCTTCACTAATGATTGCATGCGTTCTCGCATTGGTTTGCGTAATCCAGCAGGACACCTGGCGCGGGTGCTTGACGGTATGTCCCATAAAGGATACGACTGGGGTGGGCGCATCACCGGGTTGTTCTTTCAGCTTACTGTAATCCAGACTGCGCCCATCGATACGCGGCGGCGTACCGGTTTTAAGCCGTCCGACCGGAAATTGCATCTCATTCAGACGCTGCGCCAGCGTTATCGACGGCGGATCACCAGCCCGTCCGGCCTTGAAATGCGTTTTACCGATATGTGCAAGACCTGCCAGGAAAGTACCTACCGTCAGCACGACGGCTTGTGCATAAAATTTGATACCCAACTGAGTAACCACACCGGCGATCCGATCACCTTCGATCATCAGATCATCCACGGCCTGCTGCACAACCTGAAGATT
>CAZTCY010000033.1:0-29115 GCA_964612715.1 uncultured Nitrosomonas sp.
CCCATAAGGATAAAGGGTGCCCAGAAATAGGGATGTGCAAACTGTGATTCCGCGATTTCATCTGCAGGCAGTGATATACCTCTGATGTGTGCCTTGCGGCTTGTTTCATCCAGAATGACATTGCCCCGGATAAACAGCAGCTGTGTTTGGCGAATGGCTTCGGCTTTTGAAATATTTTTTTCTTCCCTTAAGGTATAAAACTGCTCCATGAATATAGCCGTACTCTGGTCAGCAACGGGCCATAATGTAGCAAGTACCGCATGCGCCCCTTTTCTTTGTATCAGTGTGCCCAGTCCTTCCAGCTCTTTACCATCACTGTGCAGTTCATCCAGCTCGCCTAATGCAGTTTCGCATGCTGACAGTGTGACGAGGTCTTTACCGGCCATTTGATAATCATTCTGTAGTAAATCCTGAAGACTGATACGCGCGCCTTCACCAGCCAGTAAAAACGAGTTGATCGGAGAATCAGGTGTGAATTTAAAATGTGTTGCGAGGTGTATAACCTGGTAAGCATCTTTCTGTTTTAACGCCTGTATCAGTTGATCCGGGGTAAAGTCCTGATTCAGATACACACTGCCGGGCAATATACCGATTTCATCTGCGGTTTTTTCTTTTACGATGGCGTTAATTTCATCTTTAACAGCAGGTAAATCGTTGAAAAGGGGGTCATGGGATTCTGAAACACCAAAACCGGCGACCGACCAGTGAATTCCGGGTTTTTCCAGTAATAAATAACTCTGTGCTGCAGCATTGTACATGGTTACCGCATACTGCTCGATCAGGTAATGCTCGCCATCGAATAATGCGGAAAAAGGCAGGTAACGTAAGGAACGTGCCGGATAAATCAGGAGGGTTTCGGGTTTGAGCACATTCAGATCGGCTTTTATCGGTGCTATCAATAGTTCAAATAGTTTTTCAGCGACAATGAAAGGGTTGCTGCGGCCGGAAAGTTTTTCTCTGAATGTATAAATTAATTGATTCAGTTCCGAGCGGTTGATCGGTTTTTCGTATAACGTCGGGGGAAAAGATAAATTGGAATCGACCAGGATGATTCTTAATTTTTCCTCGGTATACAGATAATAGATCAGGGCTGTATTCTCAAATTTGCTGAGTAAATACTGAGTCTGGCTGACTTCATCGAGGTCTCTATCGTAGAACTCTTTTACATGGCGTTCTTCGGCAAATGCCTGCTCCAGTTCGTTCAAGAATTCGAGATAGATGAGTCGGGCCTCTTCAAGCTTGCTGTTTAGTTCTTCGAGGCGCTGTGTTTCCGATTGTGTAAGTGTTTGCCCGGATTCCAGTTTTTTGTTCAGTTGCGTATAGACTTCGCGGTGCTCAAGCAAATCGGTGGTCAGTTCATGGTAGCGTGCGGCATAATCAGTTTCTGTTTTGGTGTACGTGGCTTTGGTCCAGTTGGCATCGGGATTGTCTTGCTGGCGTTGAATGAAATCAAAATATTCTTCTTCCTTAAGCATGGCAAGAACCTGTTGTGCTTCCGGAAAACGGCCTTGATCGATCAGTAAATTTGCTAAGCGTTCGTAAATCATGCGCTTATCTTCCAGGTAGCTTTCCTGCAAATGTTTTTCGAGCTTTAGATTTTCCGAACGCAGAGACTGGATGTTGTTTACAGCGAGTTTTCCAAGAAAAACAGCCAGATCCGGATGATTCAAATGTTTATGAATATCGCTTAATGTGCCATAGATGCGCCAGAGTAAACCTGCCTCGGCCAATTCGGCCTGAATCAACAGGGCTTGCTTTAAATACTTTAATGCGTCCTCATGCCGGTTAATATCAGAATAGGTCAAACCGATATTGTAATAGGTGGCGCTCAGCCCCGATCTGTCTTTGAGTTGTTGTTTGATGTCCAGTGATTGTAAGAAATATTCCAATGCTTTTTCATGGTGCTTTTCTGATTTAAAAATGACGGCCAGATTGTTCAGGGCCCGTGCTTCTCCGTTACGATCGCCAAGCGCTTGTTTAATTTTGACCGATTGGTAAAAATGATTTTTTGCTTTATTGATTTCTCCCAGGTGCCAATAGATTTCCGCTATATTGTTCAGATGGTTTGCTTCATAAGCTGCCGTATTTGTTTGGCGGGAAATCTTTAACGCATGTTTGCAAAACTTTAAAGCCTGTTCATAATCGTTCAAATCCCGGTAAACGCGGCACAGGTTACCTAGAACATTCCCCTGGCCCGCCCAATCTTCTATCTTCTGTCTGAGTTGTAAAGATCGTTTGTACAGTTCGAGTGCTTCAGCATAGTGTCCGCGACGTTGCGACAATTCCCCCAGATTATTGAGCGCTTTAGCTTGTAACAGGGTGTCTTCGACCTGGTGTGCCCGTGTCAGGGCTGTTTGATAAAACGCCTTGGCACGGATAAATTCTCCCTGGTCTTTATGTATTGCACCTAGGTTTCTGGCGCTGTCACTCGCGAGTTTCAAATTTCCGATCTGTTGTGCAAGAAGCTGAGCCTGTTCAGAATGGTATTTTGCTGCCGGGTAATTTCCCATTTGTCGGTATGCCTGACCCATAATGACATGTGTTTCGGCTTTCAACTCTGGATCGGATAGCGCATCGGCAATTTGCTGCGCCTGGCCGGCCAGATCAATGGCTTTTGTATGATTTCCCAGGCTTTCATTGATGTGTGCAAGTCCTGTGAGAAAAGCAGCAGACCCTGTCATCATGTTTTCGTTTTGGTTTGCTTTGTTTAACCCCTGGCTCCAGTAAAGTTGTGCCTGTTGTAGATTACCCTGTCGATAGGCATCCATGCCGAGCTGATAGAGATTGTGTGCAGGTATGTCTGAAATGTGGGGGCCGGGTGCAGTACAACTGGCGATCAACAGCATGGAAATAATGCATAAGTACCGGTGGGAAGATATAAGCGGTTTACTGAAAAGCATTTTTATGACTCATTGAAAAATAGATCATGCCAAGTTGTAGACGACATCAGCCGAAAACGATCAACTCAGCCAATCTCAATAATTTACATGATATGCTATGACTTTCAGCGTGTATGTTGCGTTTCCAGTGATCGTTTTAACATTGAGAATAAATGTCGGAAGCGTACGAACAAATGATCGCAAGGATCTTTCTTGGGTAATTGTGTAAAGGAGTATAACGTTGTTTGATAAGCTGAGAATTCCTTTTTTTTGTGCTTCAGTTGTTTGCCTGGTTATTGCTTTTGCAGTTGAATTAGGTTCTCAGGCTTTTCTGGGGGTGAACGATGGCAGTCTGTCAACGCCGGGTCTGGGAATCGTGTATCTTGCGTGGCTGGACTGGCTGCTCTTGTTTTCTATTTTACTGATGAGCGTAGCACTGATCGTGCCCGATAGAATTCATGGCCGTATTCAGGGAATTATTACGTTCATTGTCGCTTTATTGACATTATTGGGTGCAATTGTTGCGATATTCGCAGCATTTGGTCTCTTGATGCTCATGGTTTCACTGTTGCTGGCGGTACCCTTCGGCACGGCGATTTATTTTGCTGAATTTGCAGATTTTAAAGTGGGTGCGGCGGCAGCTACGCTGGCATTTATTATGATCTTTAAGGTCGCCTTTGTGATTTTTCTGGTTCTGGCGCATCAGCGCTTTTTGCAAAACAAGGGATTGGTGTTTTTGATCGCAACGTCTTTAGTGGCTACGATTTTACTCGGATTTCTTCATGGGATAGCGCCACCGTTTTTAGCCTATATTACTGATGACATCGGAGCGCTGATCAATGCCATTCTGGCGGCTATTTGGGCGTTATTCTTTCTTATTGGATCGATTCCCGCCGTTATCAAGGCGTTGCGGATTGATAGAGCCCTGAAACGATAAATTTGAAATGATTCGGGAACAGCGCTTATGCTAAACAGAAGATTATTCAAATGCTATTTTGACTTTCCGCTGATCGGAGCAGTTGCGGCATTCGACAACAACGGTTGCCAGTGTTTCTCCTTGCCTATCGGCATTTCCCAGGATGACAAAATTAATAATGTCATCATCAAATTGATCTGAAGGCCAGAAAAAGGGATCCTGCTCATCACCATCTTCCGGTGAGAAAGTAATTTTCAGTTGAATACTGCGTTTATCGGGCCTGAGCGACAGTTTTTTAAATGTTTCGCTGAATCCGGGGACTGTAATTTCGCAAGTGGGCGTTTGTTCGCTCAGATAGAATCCTGTTTTTGTATGCGAACAATCGGTATCGACATCTTCAGCTTTCAGAGAAGCGGCAAACGGCGCCAGTAATTTATCAATGACGCTCACCCAGCTGTTTTTTTTGTAATCTGATGCGACTTTCTGCTGCTGCGCTTTACTTTCCCCGGGTGCAGTATGATTTGGTTTTTCAATCAGATTCAGGCTTAAGCCGACAAAAAAGATCGCCATCAGCAGGAATAAACAAATGATGACGATCTTCGTAGCGCTCATGGCGAATCGATAATTTTATTGATCTGAATCCTCCGGCGCAAGCTGACGGGTGACACGTACGTTATGCTTGATTCCGGAGTTGATAATGGTTTCCAGAAAAATCGGGTTCGCGATAACTGCCCGTTTTTTCGTCGATACAACGAGGTTTATTTCGGTTTTCTCAGGCACTTTTCCAGTGAGTGGCTTTTGGTCAATAATCGTTCCTTCTGCCAGATCAGGCTGGGATTGTGTACTGATATCGCCCAGTGTCAGTTTTGCCGCTTGCAGCTTCATCAGTGCATCCTGAAGCAGCTTGTTTTTCACATTCGGTACATCTATGCCAGGATCAGCGATCGTTAGCGTGACTTTAGTTTCTGCAGCGCTGACTTCCACATTGGGTGCTGGCGATTGTGCCAGAATAGTTCCGGCAGGTTTCGATGCGTCGAATTTTGGTTCAGTGGCTATATTCTTCTGATTGAAGCCTTTACTTGTCAGGCGTTCTTTTGCACCTTGCAATGTCATATCTTTGATGTCAGGCATGGTGGTAACCGAATTTGCCAGAATCAATGTCACCGTAGTAGTGCGCGCATCGACTTTGGTTTTTACTTCGGGTGTCTGTGCCAGCACTGTATTGGCCGCTTTAGAGGCATCGAACCGCGTTTCTGTTTCTATTTCAGTAAATTCCAGATCCTCCAGCATGGTTCTTGCCTCTTCGAAAGGTTTCCCTATCAGGTTTGGCATAATCACTGTCAGACTGTCTTTTTGTTCAACCGGCTCTGCCTCGTCCGGGCCGCTGAAAATAGAGTAACCGACCGCAAGTGAAGCAACCACTAGAATACCCACCAGCAGCCAGACAATCCACATTTTGGATTTGGGTTCCGGCTCTTCGAGCGCTTTTTCCTGTGCTGGAACATTGACTGCAATCGTTTCACTTTCGGTATAGTCCTCATCAGAATTTTCAATGTTATAAACCAGCAGACGAAGTTTATAGCTACCCGCCGCTGCATTGCTTGCATCGATCTGAACTGAAAAATGATCGGTGGCATCGATTTCGAGTTTTTTCTCGGTTTTGTCCACGATGCGGAACCAGGATTCTTTCGCGGGTTTTTCAGTAATAATTTTGGCGCCCACGTTTAATCGAGAAGCGCTGATATTATTGACATTAAACTGAATACTCGCCTGACCCTTTGTATCGCAGGTCACTGTGTCCGAAGATTGCGTAATTTCGACTATCTTGACCATGGTATGTTTCTCCTTTTTAATGGGGACTAAACTCTAAATAATGCGTAACGTATACCGGTTTTTCCTGTTCAATGATTCTTTCGATCAGCACTTGATATTTTTGCGCAGCTTGAGGTGCAGTAATTTTAATATGAAAGGGAATTACAGCATTATTTTCCTGCACAACATTTTCGTCAATAGTAAAGCTTTTCACGCCTGTTGCAGTCTCAAGAAATAATTGCAGGCCGGCGGCGGTGCCCCGTAATTTCGATAACCGGATTGCCGCCGCAATCAGTTCGCGCAGGCGCCCGCTATCGAGCAGTTGCGGTAACGCCGTTTTGGCCGTAGCTGAATCGGGGGTTGCAGAAAAAAAACGGTCTAAATCCACCCAGCTTGCTAAAAATGGCAGAAAATTTTCCGGTGTCGTATAAGGATCAAAGTAGATCGGTAGCTGTTGCAGAATCGTTTCCGCTGGTTCAGACAAAAGTTCCATGGTCTGTAACAGACCATGCAGCGGTGAGCCGGGCTGGTCGGTTCTTTGAAATATCTCCGGTAGTAATTGTTTCAGTTCTTGATGTTTCATTTCAACTGTTAATCTTTATTTCATGCGTGCCGGAATAAAACAGCCAGTTTGGCGGAATTCGCACTTCATCATTAAATTCATGCTGAGAGCATTTGGCGTAATGCAGGCCGCCATCCAGGCTGCGATAGATGCCCGGTATGCTACCAGCCATAATAACACTGTTATTTACTGCGCCCGCTACGGTATTAATTGTTTCCAGCTTGCCAACATCTCTTAAAGGTAGACCACATTCGGACGCGTTCAGCGTTTCCCATTCAGGATTGTGCACATCGGAGTTCAATCTCAGCACACCCAGTCGGTACGAGGCGGCTAATACCATAGCGCCTTGAAAAGCCAGTGATCGACATCCGCCCGCTATCCAGTTTCTGGAGTAGGCCTTCCAGCCTTCAGGATTAACCGCAGATTCGGACAATGTCCAGCGAAAGCAGCCTTTGCCCTGATCGGAACCTGGCGCTGCGATACCAGCCCAGAGATATCGATGCGGACCTTTATGTTGCACTGCAAGGACTTCGATCAATTCTCCTGTAAGGGCGATATTCTGAAAGCTACCTGATTTTCCGCCTTCAAAGGATAAATAAACGCCTTTGTTTTCGTAACCCGCCGCCGCGACAAAAGTCCGCCCACCGAGCGCGGATGAAACCGTAACCGAACGAAAACCATGATCCGGGAGTTTTGTATCAACAAGAATCTGCACAGGAACAGCTTTGTCTTGCAGGCTGAGTTCATAGAGTCCTTTTTCACTGGCCAGTAAAAGATAGGGGAAACCATCCCGGTCCACCCAGGCAATATCGTCGATGTTAAACTGAAATTGTTGCGCAACTATCCAGGTTTGCCCGCAATCCCTGGAAATTTTTACGGATGAAATATGTGGCGATACTTGTGTCGTGACGGCAAGCAAACCCGCATGACGGACACTATGGCATGATTCAAGCGGGAAGGATTGAATCCGTTTTATTTCTTCACCTGAAAAGCGGGCGATCAGTTCCCAGCTGGAACCATTATTGGTGGATCTAAAGACACGCCCATCGCAGCCGCTGTACCAGGTCTCTGCTTGAAAAGCATCCGCACAGATATCGACAACGCGGGTATCCGGCACATCGTCGACAATCATTTGCATGGTGTCGACTGAAAGTACCGCAGGTTCGGATGCAATGATTTTATAGACATCCCATGCTTTTAAGCTCTGTCCGAATGGCCAGGGCGGTTTAGATCCGGTTGGTAACTTAACCGGACAAATGCTGCTGTAGAGTTCGTGCAGAACTCTCTGCCTGACTTGATTGGCCTGTTCTTCACGGTGGATGGTTATTTTTGCCTTGATACTGACTTTTTTGTAATTCATCCAATTGACCATGCAGTGTGTTCCGAGCGGTTTTCTGCTATCCAATATCGTCTGGATTTGTTCTCGTACAGATTCAATGTGGTGGGATTGCAAACTGTCGGCAGTAATCGCCTGTAATTGCTGGGTGTCTACAGTGATTTCAGGTACCAGCGCTACTTCAACGGTGCCTGGTGTTGCATGCGCCCAAAGCTGCGCCTGGGTAAATGCCTTGGCGCGATTGATTGCGCCGGAACACTGCGTGGCAATGAGTTCGAAGTCTCTGGCGGTTACCGCGCGGCTCAGGGAGTGCAGATCCTGAGGGCCTCGGATCAGGGCGTTCTGTAATGATTCCTGATCGCGCCCGCCTGTTGCCGGTAGCGGATTGGTGACGGATACCCCGGCAATGGGATCTTTGAGCACGGTGAGCGCATGCGCGGAAACATTGCCCGCTGATCCGCCACCGTACTTATACCAGACCCGGATTTCCTGGCCGGCGGGTGGGATTTCAGCTAATGCTTCAGGGGTTGCTTTCATTAATCCGGAATCATCCAGCCGATGTACAGCGGGTGCAAATGTAATTGTGCCTGCATGTCGATCTGCAATGTATACGCATTGATTATTGCCACATTCAGAAAAGTTCTCTACTTCTGTCCAAATCCGATAGGATTTATCTAAATGCCTGACAGCGATGGCATGGGCTTCGAGTTTGTCGGATGGGGTTTCGACACCGACAATTAAATCCAGTTTGTCGGATGTCGGATAGATGACCGGCGTATGTTTGACAGCCAGCGTAAGCCCGGGCAGGCCGGAGCCGATACCAATGAGTTCGGCATCAATCTGATTGCAATGATAAGCCCGGGCCTGGACGTGCATTTCACCTGCCGGTATTGTAACGGCTTCGGCCAGGGTAAAAACCGGTGCATCCTTACCGGAAGCGCTGTTTGCCGTTGTAACACGTGTATTCAGGGGAATCTCAACAACCTGTGATTGTGGTTTGCTGAGGGAAAACTCAAGGGTGGATTGTGCCGCGGAAGGGGGCGTCAGTTTGACACCGATCAATTTCAGGAATTCGATATAGGCTTTTTCCGGAATTCTGTTAAGGCGGAATATCATTGTTTCGGTGAGAAAAGCAAACGCTTCAAGCAAAACAATTCCCGGGTCTCCGGGAGAAAGATCATTCCATTCGGGGCAGCGTTGCCTGATTCGGAGTTTGGCTGCTTCTACCAGATCCGTAAATGTTCGATCATCTAAATTAGGTGATTGCATTGGCATCAGATTTCAGCTCCCATAAGGTGATAAGCAATGATCAGTTGTTCCGGTTGCTTGAGCTTCCGTATGCGATACTTCAGGGTAATATCCATCAGGTTCAGGTCATCGGCATTTGTATTCGCGTCTATATGGATGATGTCAATGCGCGGTTCCCATCGCTCGAGTGCCATTCTGACGTAATGAATGGCCAGACCGTGCGTGGTCGCATCATTGGGCATAAATGCCAGCTGGTGCAGATTGCATCCATACTGCGGGCGCATGACTCTTTCACCCGGTAGGGTAGATATCAGGAGTAAGATGGACTGCCGAATGGCGGCGCGGCCGCTGGTCATGGCGATTTTCCCGTTGGGTTCGACATACAAACCCATACCTGTGCCCTGGGCGCCGATATCGGGATGGTTGAATCGCCAGGCAGTACTCAGTTTACTGGCCATCACACCTCCGAAACAAGCTTTTGCCCTGCGCTGCGGACTTTGTAAGCCACGATTCCGGGCGGTGTGCCATCCGTTAAACCGGTGACATTCGATAAACACACGTTGTGGCCATTGATACGTACCAATGCAGAGTAGCCACGCGTAACTTTTAAAGTTTTCGTGCACGGTTTTATGGCGGGGCCTGTATTGGGGCAACCGACAATCGTTCTGTTTTCAGGGTTCCTGGCCACCAAAACACGCCTGCCTTTGATTCTGACAAAATTCTGGGAGGTCTCGTTTGATACCAGGCCTAATTCGTGCGTACAAACCAATACCGCATTTTCAGTCAACCAGTGCATTATGCCTCCTCAAAGTCAATTCTTTTGCCACGGATGGTAATCGTCTTTCCCGGTGCTTCAATCGCTAAATCCGTTTTTGCGTGTATGGTCATTCGCTCATCTGTTAATGTAACAGAACTGCCGTTATTGCGTGTGATTCCGATTGCTGCAGGTGTCATACTAATACAGTGTCCGTTTTGTGTCTCAATTCTGATTGCGCCTTCTGTGTCATCCAATAAGAAGTACTGTTTGCCCGCGGTTTGAGTGACAAACCGTTTAATGATACCTTGATCAACCACGGAGCAGGGGAGTGGTTTTTCGCCATAAAGACCACCCAGAACAATCGGCTGGGCAGGTTCTTCGTTGATGAAGAGCAACAAAACGGTATCGCCCACATCGGGCAAAATAAGCTGGCCCTTGCCGGCACCTGCACCGGGTATTAAGACTTCAAGCCAGTCGGTTTCGATATCGTTATAGGTGGGTAATGAAACTTTAATGCGTCCCAGGTTATCCGGGTCATTGACCTGAGACACGGTACCGATAGTGGCATTCCTCGATGTTTTCGCCTGTGCAGCGGTAAGGGCCGGTACAGCCGTGTTAATTTCGGAAATAAACCCTTTGTCCGGACTGATTGAATGGCAGATTTCAGTCAGGACATAGCGGCCTTCCAGCGGCAAGGCAGCACCCGATACCTGCACGGCGGCACCCGGCGTCAGATTGGGGTTGCCTTCGGTAATGCCCCAGAGCGTGACTTGCTGTGCAACGCGTCTGTCCAGTTCGCTTTGGGCGGCGATTTCAGCTAAATGATCATTCTGACAGTTGTAATCGACGATATTACGTTGCCCGTCTGTACCCAACTTGGCCGTATCAATAAATTCATGTGCGGGTATTTTTGTATGCACGGTTTGTGCCTCTTTAGCGTGTGAAACGGTTCGTTGCAGGTTCCAACCCGTTGCGTTGACAGACTGTACTGTAGTGTCCGCATTGACTGAGAATCGCGCTTCAAACAAATTTTTTCCCAGTGTTAAATGCTCACCCGTTTCATAGCCATCCAATCGGGTAATATGCAGGTCGTGTTTATTTAGAAAAAAATAGAGTCCATAACTTCTTCCCAGCTCAGACAAGAGCTCTAAGTCAGACTGTCTGTATTGCACCAATCTTGGTGTTATGGGCGCTGATTCTTCTCCAAGAACAGTGATGCCTAGCTCATGTGTTAATTCTTCGGCGAGCTGATGAAAATCTACTTTGACATGTGTGCGTACCGGCTGATGCTTGCGCAACCGGTGCAGGAGATCGTAGGCACGGATGTGGATCAGTGGCCGAATCGATGCAGTGTAATGCTGTTCAACAGCAGTGATCTGGCCGTAAAACAAGGACTGTTTCTGGTGTCCGATCTGAATATGTAGTGTTGCGCCAATTTTAGATAATGCTTCTGCTGACAGGCTTTCATGCGCTTCCTGCAGAATGATTTCACACTGGCTCGGTGAAGACAGAATCTGCTTGATCCGAATTTCGTGGATGGTTTGAGTGATCTCGGCAGCAAGGGTTGAGCCGTCAATTTCAATAGCGATCCGGGGTACGGTTGTATACATGTTTATTCGCCTGCATCCTGAGTTTCATGAGCGCTGTTTTGTTCTGATGCCAACGATTTCAGCCATTCAAGCGGATCGGCCAGATTGTAGCGCGCTGCGATATCGCGCCATTGGTAAGGGTCGCCAGTCAAGTGGAAAGCGGAGAGATCGATTCTTTCATAGGCATTTTCCGGTAACTCGGGTTGCGTATTTAACATGTCAGGAAATAAATTTTCCTGCTGAAGGTCGGGTGTTTCGAACAGGTCAAGCCCATCAATCAAACTGTTGGGCGTCTGATATTCCTCAGTTGGCCACATCTCATTTTCGAGTAGTGACGAAGTGGGCTGTTGCTGCATTCTGATCAGTCTTAATCTGAGCCAGGAACGGCGTGGAATGCCCTGAGGTGAAAATGATTCCAGTTTTTCCGCAATGGCTGAGATCACGCCCGGTATGTTCCAGGATTTTCCCCAAATGAAACGACATACCGCCGGCCGGTACATGCGATCGCTGCGTTGCTGGTTTTCTGCAAGATTCCATATGGGCTGAGTGAGGTCGCGCACATTCTGGCTGATTATAGATGAGCCTGGAATTGAAACGTCAAAAACCAGATCCAGTTCGATGGTGGTCGTGCCGGCACCGGTAAACAGTAACGGATTGTCGCCGCTTCTGTCAGTGCTGATCAATCCGCCCAATGACTCACGCGGCCGCACGCCCGTTGTTCGCCGTATAACGACAGTTTCGGGGTTAAGCAAGCAGCTTAATCTTTCATTGCTGTCTTCAACCAGGAATGTTACCCGTTCCAAAATAGTCCTCTTTGTTCCAGTTCACTGTGATGCCTGCGTCTGATTGTTTCTTGTAGCTGTGTGAAATGAATTGCCGGTTGAATCATTTGATCTGGTTCTGGCAATTTTTCCTCAGGCAATGCGGGCCATTGATCGTCCTGTAAACGTCTTTCTTTTTCTCCTGGCAGGTTAGGCCAGCGCGGTAAATCGGGTTCAAACGGTTCGACTGTTTTGGCAATTGAGGCTATGTACCGCTTGTAATTTGATCCGGATGAAACATTGATCGCAGCGCTATCAGCTGTTTCTGGTGAGCGCTTAACAGTGCTCTGCCGGTTGACGTTCAGTTGTTCTCCGGGTTTGTGCGAAAAGGAAAAATGCGTGGTTTTATCAGGATTCAATACAGCAGTCTCGTTAAAATCATGCTGACTGGGCGCATGTTTGTTTGCGAAACCGTGCGAATCAGCGGTTATGTTTGGAACTTGTTGCGGCGTTTTGCTGTTTTCATACGGATCGCGTTTGATCTGCATCCGACGGGTTACTGTGAATTGTTCATGCGAGGAGCTGAATGGTTGCTGATATTTTGTGTTTTGAGTTGAAGTACCTGGAAGTATAGCGCTCAGCCGCGGTACCTTAAATTGTCGGTCGCTGAATGATATCTCTGATTCCGTTTTTGAACGTCTTGCTGACGGTTTCGTTTGGTCTGCTTGTTCTGATTCAGTTTTATTTATTGCTTTTTCTGAAATACTGGGCGGTACGTCGCCACTGAATGGATTGTCAGCTTTTTTATAGTATCCTTTTGTTTGGCCTGCTAAGGCTTTCAGTCGTGTTTTACCATGCTGTATTTCTGTAGTGTGAGTTTTGATCACAGGCGCGTCGAATAAGCCAGGCCATGTGCTTCCGGAGGTTCGGATGGACAATTTTTTATAGGGCAATTTCAGCTCAATTCCTGGCTTTGCTTGTGCAGGGTATGATTGCTTTACGGTAATATCTTCTTTGTTTGAATCGACTGCATTTCTATCCTGATTGCTCGGCAGTTGCGGGAGTTTCCGGTCATGCGTCACAAAGTGATTGGGGATATTTTTTTGGTAAATAGGCTGTTCATCCAGTAAATGAGGCGCGCCATGCCGGACTTTTCTTATCCAATGCGCCGGTGGTTCTTCATGCGTGTCACTGAAAACCAGTGGATTGAAACCGGGCGCGCTTTTTATTTCAGAAGAATATGCAACAGTTTTAGTATCATCGCCGGAGCGATTATCCAGTAACTGGGGCGCTCCTTTGCGCACCTTCGCCAACCAATGGGCTGGCGGACGTTCGTCTGAATAATCGGATAAGGAATGATTTGCCGATGCATCTTCCTGGGCCAACAATTTTTCAATTGAATTGACATACCGGGCCAATGCTTTGGCGATTCCCCGCAACAGCTTGCGGGTGAGTTTAAGCACGCGTTAACCCCTCGTGCGCAAGATGCAATGTTTCAATCGCAACTTCATTGGATAAGGCGTCCAGTGGCGCGCCCCTCCATTTGCAAGGCCAGGCATTATCAAGGTTCCAGCGGGTAACTTCACGTTTGCCATCGTTATCTCTCAGTATGATGGAAATGTTTCTGCGGGATACCTCGCCTTTGACTGCGGTCATCAGCCAATCCCACATTTCCGTGGATTCCGTTAACCCCCATTTTAATTCGATATTATTGTATGAAACCCTGCCCGCCAGTTTGCGTACCGCAGGCCCTGCGCCGCCCTCGCGAAAATCGATGGTTTCTATGTCAACGCAGAGTCCGTTGATTTTTGTAAAGTAGCATACTTTTCCGCCCCCTAAGTCGAGGACAAAGTTATAAGCGCGGTAAATATTTTGTTCGGCCATGTTTAAACTCCTGCACTTGTTGCTGATTCGGTTTCACTTGTCCATTGTCCAATACGGAAGACAATGAATTCTGCCGGTTTAACCGGCGCAATGCCTATTTCTGCGATGAGCTGACCTGCATCCCTGACTTCCGGAGGATTTGTTTCGGCATCGCATTTAACGAAAAAAGCCTGTTCGGGTGTTGCGCCCAGTAGTGCTCCGTCACGCCAGACACGCATCAGAAAAGCACGGATGTCACGTTCAACCGACTTCCAGGTCATCATGTCATTGGGTTCGAACACTGTCCATCGCGTGCCTTCCTGAATGGATTCCTTAATCATATTAAATGTCCTTCTGACCGGGATGTAGCGCCACTCACTCGCTTCAGCAGCCAGCGTTCTGGCGCCCCACACACGAATACCGTCAGGAAACATGCGTATGACATTGACCCCTTTTCGATTCAGTTCACCATGTTCTTCTCTCGAAACGTTATACGTTAACCCCAGTGCGCCTCTGACCTGTTCGTTAGCGGGTGCTTTATGAACACCGCGTGTGACATCGGTGCGCGCATAAATTCCTGCTATAGCGCCAGATGGTGGAATGTTTACGATTGATCCTGAACTGGGTTGCAGCGCATCTAATCCTCTGAACCAGGGAAAATAAAATGCACCATAACCTTCATCCGAATTACGGGGTCTTAATCCTTGCGCGGTGGTACTTTCGATTTTTATATCGGTTGCCGGTTTGGTTTCTTCGGACGCACTGCTACTGCTGGAAACTGTTTTTAAAATTTTCAGCGTGTTAATGTCGGATACGGACTCCGGTGCATCCAGAATTGCAATACGGTCCTGCAATTTTTCGCAGTGCGAGAGCAAAGCTTCATAAGAAATTGCATCGCTATAACCGGGTGCCGCTACAATGGCGACTTCGTCTATGGTTTCCAGCGCATAGAGTCCGCTCCGCTTTCTGACATCGCCGGCGATGGAACCGTTTTCGCCCACATTGACGATATAGCAGCGGCTGCCATGGTTATTAAAAAAACTGAATACGGCCTGGGCCAGATGCGTGCTTTTACTGTCCTCGTTAACAAAATACCTGCAAAATTCCCCCCAGTTATTGCATGCAATGGCCTGGTTTACATGTTTGTTTTTAGCGGGTGCCAGGCCAAGAAAGGCGGGAATGCTCGTTCCAACCATACCGATCGGTTTGGCACCGGTAGATACCTCTTCTACATAGATTCCGGGTGATAAATAATTTGGCATAAGATTAAACCTCTAAGTCAAGATGGATGGTAAAAGGTACGTGTGGTGTTTTCAGTATTTGCTGCATGGGAACAGAGATAGAAAATTGTTTTCCTTTTGCATCAATTTTACAGTTGAATGCGCGTTGTGAATTTGCATCTGCCGTAATGGAAAATAACCCCTTATTATCGGTATAAGTAACTTTTTTGGAATGCGGTAATATAATTTTTGCATCCGGAATAGGCTGGTCTAAGGGGCCTACAACGATACCGGTTATCTGAATGATGGAACTGACGCCAATATGCGGACGCGCTTTGATGGTGGGGCAGTGTTCAGTCTCCCGCGGTATCACTAAGGGTACGTGTAAGCTGAAATGGGGTAGCGGAGCAGTTCCCATGGCCTGCCAGAATTGTGCAGGTAATGCGGGAAATCCGACTTCCATATCAGACTGGGATTTGGCGGCATAAAGTATTTTCCCCAGGTATTTATGAGATTCAACCTGATCATCAGACTGGACAGTAAGCAGATAAGACAATGCGATTTGCACCGGAATTTCTCGTGTTGTCGAATTTGACGTCGAAGATTCCATACCGTACAAATAAACCGAAACTGCAGATTGGTTTTGTTGCGTACCCGGATGTTCAAATGTGATTGCAAGCTGGCTGTTAATAACTGTAGCAATCCATTCCTTAAGGCGGCGGTCAATTTCATCTATCATATTGAAGCCTCGATTATGTTATCGTTTTGGAACAAACCGGTTATCAACGTATTGCTCAGCCTGACTACTGACTCATTTGCTACATCGCTACTCACTAAAGTACCACGCTACTAAAGCCTTTTGCTTTGCCACTTTTATAACATATAACATCAAATAAAGCATCAGGTCAATTATCGCTATGCCCCCTGCATCCGGTGCTACAGGCCGTCCCGCCTAATCTGTTGTTGAACGTACTTTCGGCAGTCAGGTACGCTGGTTCGGCAGCAAAACTCTGCGTTACCGCGGTCTGGCAAAAGCGCATATCTTACATATCCTGCATGCCATTGCATATAACCTGAAAAGATTACCCAGGTTGTTTGTTCAAAGTTTGATGAGGCAGGAAAACTATACCTTTTAAACAGAAAACGGGGGAAAAATAACAGAAAACAGTCTGGATTCGTATTGAATCACGCTGTTCGCCTTAGAAAATCTAAAAAAGGTGAGCAAGTCCTATTGAAATTGCATGTCCGTTTCTGAGTTTCAGGAAAACAGAGGTTTTGCAAAGGCCTCAATTCAATGAAAATTTTTATTTTCAAATTATCAAAAATGGCTGAAATTATTTTCAATTCCAATTAAATAATTTCAAACTGAGACACTGCCGATTTTTCGGTCAGTTTGACAGCCAAACCGTTTTCCAGTATGTTCGATTCGAGACCTTCACAAAATCTCCCTCTTTGAAGTTTGTAACCAATTGTTTTAATTAGCTCTAGATTTTATGAAATAGGGTTTTGCAAAAGTTTCGGTTCTTATGAAAAAAAGCGTTTATTTTTCTTATACACCACGCACGAGGAGCAAATACACATGGCTATGAAACAGATCGGCAAATTCACGTTGCATAATGGTGGTGGTTTTGTCGCAAGAGGTGAGGTCGCCTATCTTGACGACAATGGCGAAAAACATCTTTCAGGCAATGCGGGAGACATTCTTCTTGGCCAGACCAAGGATGTTGATCCAGGAAAACTCGGCGTTCCCGACGGCGCCATCATATCCCTCTACGTTTTTGTCGTATGGGGTACCGATAACGAGGCTCGGCAATCCTTCATTTACCAACAGGGAAGCTCCGTGACCGCCAACTATACGATCACTGGCACCACATTGAGCAACACTCTCGGCTTGATCTCCGTGGGTTGATGCTTCCGGTCCCGGGCGCCACGGCAATATCGCGGTGGCGCCTATGGATACAGCGAACAGGCATGGAACGACAAAGCACAATCACGCAAGGTTTTTTTCAGGAGATGGATCGTGAACAATCAAGACGATAGCGGCGACGGCAATGAAAACCGTTGGACCAATTGGGCGGGAAACCTGACGAGCGTCCCGGATGAGATTGCCCACCCCACCAGCCTGTCCGATGTTCAGGACTTGGTGAAACGTTCCGCTGGCGCCACTATGCGTACCATCGGTACTGGGCATTCCTTCAGTCCCCTCATCGTCAACAATGGCGAGACCTTGGTCGAAATGTCACATTATGCCGATGGTCCGCGAAGGGCTTGGCGGTGGCAGAACAAAGGGCTCGATCTTGTCAGCTTTCTGCCCTCGGCGCCCTGGTCCGAAGTCCGCGATGCCCTGACGGCCGCGGACCCGTTGTTGCCGCAGATGTATCTGTCGTCGACGGGGGCGTTGGCCTCGATCAACGCCACTGGTTTCGTGGCGGCGGGGTGCCATGGTACCGGCTGGAATCAGCAGACTGTGTCCGACCTCGTCTACGCGGTCGAATTTGTCGCTGCTGATGGCCAGTTGCACGTTTTTTCTGAGGAAACCACGCCAGATGATATGCCGGCTGTTCGTGTTAACCTCGGCACGCTGGGCATCATCACCAAACTGACGCTGCGGGTCGAACCGCTCTATAATCTCCATGACGAGGAAATCGTCACGGCTACTGAAAGCGTGATGGGGCCGAACCCGGCTGGCACCGGCGGCGAGATAAGGCCGCAGAATCTGCACAAGCTGGTGACCGAAAACGACTATGTGGAACTGTTCTGGTTCCCGGGCAGCGGCTACAACAACGGGCAAATCTGGATCAAGAAATTCAATCGGACCCAGGACGAGCCACGCGATATTCCTCTGCGGCCGGATGGCTGGATCGACAAGATGGCAACCCAGGTCATGGAGTGGACCTCGACCCACCCGCTGTTCTGGACGCCGATCCTGTCCTTGGCTTGGAACACGATCCATGACAGGGCGAAGGCTATCGAGGCCAAAGGCGGCTTTGTTGCTCCCGCCCCGCGTGTGATGTTCTATGCGGATCAGGCTTTTCCGATCCTCGACCTCGAAGTCGCCATTCCTATTCCTCAGACAGGACAGGGAACCTGGGACGTCGGTAATGTCGTCCACGCCTGGTATGCGGCGCTCAATTATGCCTACAAGTTCCAGAGCGACTTTCCGCTCACGACCTGCCTTCATGCGCGCTTCACCAAGACGAGTCAGTCCCTGCTGTCACCGGCCTATTCGAGTGCGACCGAAGATCGGGTCTGCTGGATGGAAATCCTGAGCGCCTATCCTAAATCGGAGCCCGACGCCAACAAGCGGGCGGCGGCGATGGCACCTCATCTTGCCATGATCAACGCTGTCATGCCTGATTGGATTGGCACAAGACATGGTCGGCCCCATTGGGCCAAGAACTGGCAATACATCACGCCGCATGTGAACATGAAGTCCCTCTATCCGGCACAGAACCTGCAGAAATTTAATACGCTGCGGCGTCAGTTGGATCCAAATGGCGTGTTCCTGAATCCGTTCCTGTCACAGCAAGGCCTGTTTTCTTAGTGTATCGGCGTGCTCCTGCGGTGCGCGCCAGCATCTCTGTATTTGGTCATGTTCGCACAAAACTTACGGTCAACAACGTCTATGCTGTCTTTCGGTAAGACTCGCCACGGCTCAATATCGACCAGCATACCATGGGACTAAACAGCTAGTGCTATCGTTGCTATGTTCTTGTTGCGCAGTAGGCTCAGGACCTATTAATTTTATGTTTTACCAGATAATGTAGTCACGAGATATTTTCCCAAAGAGCGATGCATCGGATTTGTATGGCAGTCAGGAAGGAAGTGGCATTTTTGGCGTATCTTTTGTGGCAATGCCAAGGCCTTATACAGCTCTTCATCATACGGCCTTTGGACATTACGGTTTTTCTTCGGCGGGATTACAGACTCCATGCCCTGAGCTTTTGCTTGAGTAACAATAGCATCACTATCATAACCTCTGTCCGCAATCAACCAATCCGCATGAAGTCCATCAATCAGGCGGCCTGCTGCCTGCAATCCACTGAATTGACGGTTATCTCTTGCTATACCACCCAGTTACCTGCGCGCCCGGATAAATGTGGCTCCGGTAATTCCCAAACTTTATCCGATATATCGTGCCTGCGATGGGCTTGTGTCATTTGAAATCCTTCTTCCCTATAAGAATCTCATATTTCTCATTTTGTGACTACATTATTTAATGGAAGCAAGTATGATTCACTCTGGCAGAGGGGGCTTGCCATGAGTAATTTGTTTTTGTTGTCAAAGAAGCAGTTTAACTGCATAGAATCGTATTTTCCGCTGTTTCACAGCGTGCCCTGGGTGGATGATCTGCGCGTGATCAGCGGAATTATTTACGTCATCAGAAACAGGTCATGCGCCACGCGGTTACGGCCCGCCCAAGACGCTGTATAATCGTTTTGTGCGCTGGAGCTGGATGGGCGTGTTCAATCGCATCTTTGCGCAACTAGCCGGAAAATCCGGAACGCCTGACCGGCTGATGATCGACGCCACGGACTTAAAGGCACACCGATACGGCAGCCAGCCTGCTAAAAAAGGGGATATTCCCCGCCGTATCGGTCGCACGAAAGGCAGCCTGAACTCAAAGCTTCACGCTGTTTGCGATGGCAACGACAGGCCCGTTGCTATGCTGCTGTCCGAAGGCCAGATGAGCGATTGCAAAGGCACAGTCTTGTTGCTGTCTGCTCTGCTCGAGGCAAAAGAATTGCTGGTGGATCGTGGCTATGGTGCCGGCTGGTTCAGGACGGCGCTGACAGAAAAAGGGATAATGCCCTGCATCCTGTCAAAAAAGAACCGCAAAATCCAGATCGAATATGGCAGAGAACGCTACTTTATAAACAACGGCATAAGGTTGAAAACATGTTCGGCAAACTCAAAGATTGGCAGCGTGTTGCCATGCGTTATGACCGCTGCGCCCACACCTAGGAATGTTATGAATTTTCAAGGAGCGTTATGAATTTTATCAGGCTGGCTTTTTTAATGTTGCGGCGTGACTGGCGTGCCGGTGAACTTTATATTTTGGCGCTGGCGCTTGTCGTTGCAGTCAGTGGCATAACCACGGTCGGTTTTTTTGCCGATCGGGTTGAAAAAACATTGTCGCAGGAAAGTAATCGATTATTGGGTGCGGATTTGCTCATTATTTCGACGCGCCCGTTATCCGAGCACTACCTCATGGAAGCACAACAGCGCGGGTTGAATACAGCGACGATTACCAAGTTTCCGAGCATGGTTTCCAACGGAGAAGCCAATCAGTTGGCCGAAATCAGGGCGGTATCCGAAGGCTATCCGTTACGCGGTAGTCTGTATCTTGCGGGAACATCCGCTGATCCGGCAGAGCGTGTTGCTCAGGGCATTCCGGAACCTGGAACAGTCTGGATCGATGAAAAATTGCTGGCACGCATGGATCTGAAGCGCGGCGATCTGATTGAAATCGGCGCAGCACAATTCAGAACAGCCGCGCTGGTCATGCGCGAGCCGGATCATTCAGTCGGCTTTATCCATATGGCGCCACGCGTGATGATTAATGCCGCCGATTTGCCTGCTACCGAACTCATTCAGGAAGGCAGCCGCATTACCTATCAATTACTCATCGCGGGTGATTTTCGGGCTGTGGAGAATTTTCGTAACTGGGCCGAGGGTCAAATTACGACTGTTGATCGCATAGAAGGGATACGCGATGCAAGACCGGAGATTAAAGCCGCGCTCGAACGCGCTGAAAAATTTCTCAGTCTGGCGGCTCTGGTGAGTGTTGTGCTTGCCGCTGCGGCAATCGCACTGGCGGTACGCCGGTTCACGCTGCGCCATCTGGATGGTTGCGCTATCATGCGCAGCTTGGGTGCGAGTCAAAGCGGCTTGTTCAATCTCTACCTGTATTATTTCGTCGTACTGGGCGTCGTTGCAAGTGTGCTGGGCTGTTTGATCGGTTTTCTCGCCCAGGAAATCTTGTCAACCTGGTTATCCGGATTGGCGGGTACCGTAATGTCGCTGCCCGGCTGGTTGCCCGCCGTTCATGGTTTTCTGGTGAGTATGGTGCTGCTGCTAGGGTTTGCTTTGCCGCCAGTGCTTAATCTGCGCAGTGTGCCTGCTTTGCGGGTATTACGTCGGGATATCGGTTTATCCAATACCTACAGCATCATGGGTTATTTACTGGGTTTGATCATTTTATCGCTGCTATTCTTGTGGAAAGCGCAGGATTTGAAGCTGGGTCTTTATATTATCCTCGGGTTTATCATGGCCATTGGCATATTCGGCCTGACCGGATGGATACTGATTAGACTCATGTCCGGTGTGCGGCATCAGGCGGGCGGTGCATGGCGGTATGGTGTCGCCAGTATCCGCCGGCGCGCATGGTCGAGCATCATCCAGGCTGTTTCGCTGGGTCTCGGATTTATGGCCTTGCTGGTACTGACCCTGGTGCAGGATGATTTGATCAAAGACTGGCATACCACCTTGCCACCGGATGCGCCGAATCATTTTCTCGTTAGTATTCAGGAAGATCAGTTGCCGCTACTGGAGATATTTTTTGACCGTCATGATGTGCTTCATCCCCCGGTTTTTCCGATGGTACGCGCACGCCTGGTTGAGATTAACGGTCAAAAAGTCAGGCCTGAAGATTATGATGATCCTCATGCGGCAAATCATGTGCGGCGTGATTTCAATCTATCCTGGGCCCGCGAATTGCCGTTGGATAATCAACTCGTAACAGGCGAATGGTGGAATAATGACGCGGTCAGCGAGGGCATCGCCAGTGCGGACGCTGCACTTTCGCTTGAACAAGGTATCGCGCGCACTTTGCATATCGGACTGGGTGACCGGTTGACGTTTGATATTGCGGGCAACATTTTTTCGGGAACGATCACCAGTCTGAGAAAAGTCGATTGGGATTCGTTTCGTGTGAATTTCTTTGTTGTTGCACCGCCGGGTTATCTGGAGAACCAGGCAGTGAGCTATATCACCAGTCTTTATTTACCGGCATCGGAAAAGAATCAGATGATGCATGAACTGGTACGGGAATTCCCGAATATTCTGGTGATTGATGTAGCCGCTGTCGTCACGCAGGTACAGGACATGATCCGGCAGGTTTCTCATGCCATAGAGTTTGTTTTTCTGTTCACGTTGCTTGCCGGTTTTATTGTACTTTATGCGGCAATAGCGGCGACACAGGATGAGCGGATTTACGAAGCCGCTATTTTCCGTACGCTGGGCGCACGACGCGAACAATTGACGCGCGCCTGGGCTGCTGAGTTTGTTATTCTCGGCGGTCTGGCCGGCTTGTTTGCATCCGCTGGCGCGAGTCTGCTGGGTTATGCCATCGGCAGTCATGTGTTGCATTTGTCGTACAGTTTTAATCCCTGGGTTTGGGTGGCCGGCATCGGCATCGGTGTTGTCGGTGTACTCATCGCCGGCATGATGGGTACACACAGAACATTAACGACACCACCCTTATTAACACTGCGCAAAATCGGGTAAATACTGTCGTGAATCCAATCATTTCACAAATTTCATCAGCGGATGTGGCCGCACCGGAACTTAAGTCACTGCCGCCGTTGAGCGTGTATATTCATATTCCCTGGTGTCTGAAAAAGTGTCCATATTGTGATTTCAATTCACATGAATTACGCAAGGAAAACACATTTTCCGAAGATGCGTATGTCAATGCATTGATCCGTGATCTGGAATCCGCGCTGCCGCATATCTGGGGACGGCAGGTAACCAGTGTCTTTTTTGGCGGCGGAACACCGAGCTTGTTCAACGCAGAATCGATTGACAGAATTCTGGCGGCAGTCAGGACCTTACTGCCACTGGAGCCTACGGCTGAAATTACTTTGGAAGCCAATCCGGGAACGTTTGAAGCGCAGAAATTCGCTGATTTTCGTTCGGTAGGCGTCAATCGCTTGTCCATCGGTATACAAAGCTTCAACCCACAGCATCTCCATGCGTTAGGGCGGGTGCATAACGATGCCGAGGCATACGCGGCGATTGATATCGCACAAAACATATTTGATAACATTAATCTGGACTTAATGTATGCGTTACCCGATCAGACGGTGGAAGAGGCGTGCAGGGATGTCGAAACGGCCTGTTCTTTTGGTGTTGCACATGTATCCGTTTATCATTTAACGCTGGAGCCCAATACACTGTTTCATCGTTTTCCACCCGAGCTGCCCACCGATGAGCAGTCGGCTGACATGCAGGATCAAATCGAGTATATTTTGCGTGAACATCAGTACATGCACTATGAGACATCCGCTTTTGCGCGTCGTGGGCGGGAATCCCAGCATAATAAAAATTACTGGCTATTCGGTGATTATCTCGGCATAGGTGCTGGTGCGCACAGTAAAATCAGTTTTAAAAATAGGATTATTCGCCAGATGCGCTTCAAGCAGCCCAAGGCTTATCTTGAAAAAGCGCTGAACAGCTCTATTGCTGCTGCCCCAGTGATACAAACGCAACTTGAATTAAAACAGACGGACCGCAGTTTTGAATTCATGATGAATGCGCTGCGCCTGACCGGGGGATTCGACAGCGCATTGTTTGAGGATCGTACCGGAATGCCAATTACCGCTATTCTTCCGCAGCTGATAGAAGCGGAGCAACGCGGATTGATCATACGCGATTATCGGTATATCACGCCGACTTCGATAGGCAGGCGTTTTTTGAACGATCTTTTGCAGATCTTCCTGTCTGAAACCGGAGATTAGTTGTTTAGTCTCATGATGGACTGAAGTATTATGAATAGCGCCAGTTACTGAAGGGTGATTAATGGGACATACCGATGAGACCGAAGAGTCCGTGCGTAACGGTTCCGACGGCGGAGGAAAAAGCAATTGTGGTTGCTTTTCTCCTGCCGCAGGATGACCGCTTTACACGCCGTAATCGAATACCAGAAATGATGATGCTATCAGCTGTTGCGTATGATGCGGGGTCTGCCAAATAACCCCAGCAAACCGATGCCGAATAACGCCAGTATGGACGGTTCAGGTATAGGATTTACGGATTCGGTAATCAAGACAAAATCGTTGTAATCCATGTCGCCTCCGCCAAACAGATCTTCCCATGCCATAATATATTCATTTGTGCTCCAGACACCGGGAAGTGTTGCGGGAAGATCAATGGTATCAATACCTTTTCCTTGGAAAGTGACCATGTGATCAATACCGTCGGCATTTAAATCTTTATCACTGTAAAAAATAGCTGTTCCGGTATTTAAAAAGTAGCCGAAAGCATTTCCCGCAAAATCAATGCCTGTATCTGTAAAGTTAATAATTACTGAACCATCATTTCCAAAAGTCAGTAATTTTTGTGCACCAGGGCCTTCTATTCCTGAAAATAGCGTAACCATTTTAGATGGATCCGTCGCATCATAAATGCCGACGCTGTTGGTATTGGCATTGCCTGCGAGTTCGATAATGATCTGGGCAAACGAACCGCCGCTTCCGGATATTGTCCAGTAACTGTCCGGACTAATCTGGTCAGTATTGACATTTATGCTGCTGACATTGTTAATCGGTGCCACGGTTATATCATCCAGGATGGCTTGCAGAGATGCGCCGCCATCACCAAATGTAATTGTGGCATTAGCTAATCCAGCAGTAGTCATGCCGATTGTGGCGGCAAGTGCTGCTGTCAAAATCAGATGTGTTTGCTTTTTCATTTGCGGTATTCTCCTTTAAGAATATATTCAGAACGTGTTAATAAAAATACCGGGCAGGTTGCCTACTCCTGGATTCAGGATCAGTGATAAACCGCTATTGAAATCGTTTTCTGTAACGCGGTAGCTGTCATCTCAATCATCACTCAATCAGTGCATATCAGCATTCTTATAGGTGACTATCTTAATGATTCAAGCTGATTAAGCTATTGGACAATGGTACGGAGGGGATAAATAGTGAAAGAAATCGTCAATGGGACGTCAGTATGTTGCATACCATGCAAAATTGACGTGCATGGTAATGTTCTGAAATTCAGTAACGGCAGCATTTGAAAAGGATGGATAACCTACGGGGTTGGTAAGACGTCACCGTTTTCTGAGAAAAAAAACGAATTCTTGATCGGTTTCGGACATCAACAGTAGCGTGTTGCCGGTTTGCTCGGCAAAAACCTGAAAATCAATCACAGCTCCGGGGTCGGTGGCTACAATTTTCAATACCTGGCCCTGGGTCATGCCGGCCAGTGACTGCTTGGTGCGTAAGATGGGAAGCGGACAAACCAGCCCGCGTGCGTCGAGCTCTAAATCAAATGGCTGCATTTCGGGGTATTCGTATTAGAGAAAAAAGTTGAGCCGCAATTTTAATCACATTTCCAATGCGTGTGTATGAATGGGCTTTGATTTTTAATCACGGCAGTGATTTACGTACAATACTATGTCCATCATTTGCTTTGAGCGATTTGAACCATTTCATACATTTCGGGCCTGCTTCCGGAGTTTGATTGATGGTGGGTTTTTCACAAAAATTGAATAAAATAAATGCGAACCAAGGCGATAAACGTATGACCAATGAAAGTACTTTGGCAAGGATTTTTGATACCGGCCTTGGCTGCTGGTTACAGTGTCAGGAAGCCGGATTTAAGCGCCATGCAGTATTGCGTCTGGCGGATTCTGGCAATGCGGACATTGCTTACAATAAAGTGTTTTCCTTATTATCATGTTGAGACAGCTGCCGAATTGTTTGACTATTTTACGGTTGATCCTGGCTTTTGTTTTTCCGCTGACGCCTGAGTACTATCGTCTGGCAATAGTATTGATCGCACTGGCAACTGAGTATCTGGACGGTGCGCTTTGCCGCTGGTTTAACTGGGGCAGCCCGCTGGGGGCTTTGCTGGACCCCATCGCCGATAAGTGTTTTGTGCTCGCTGTGGCAATGGTTATGTTTGTGGAGACAGAGATTGCATGGTGGCAGTTTTTGCTGTTCGGCGCCCGCGAAATTGCGGTGTTTTGCGGTACATTGTTAATCGCCTGGGAAAAAAACTGGCACGCCTTTTTTAATGTGGTTCCCAGAATTCTCGGGAAAGTCGCGACAGTATTTCAGTTTTTAGTGTTCTTATGTTTCGTTGGGCTGGGGATAATACCACAGTGGTTGCTGATTCTGGCTATACTCTTCGGTGTGTTGTCAGCGATTGATTACACTTACCTGTTTTTTAAGAACGATTTTTATCGTGCAATGAAAAATCGGCCGTAATGCACATTATTTCGCGCAATATCAATATTAATATTGCGGATAAAGCAATTATCCGATTTTGGCAAACTCCAGTAAATTATTAATAAGTCTATGAAATTCGTGTTTTAAAGCATCATCATTGCGTACTGGTGGCTGAGAACCGGGAGTGTCGGTCGAGGATTGCGCATCGGCTGTCCGTTTTTCATTGCTGATACCCCGGCAGAAGTCGCAATAGCTGTTCCAGGCCATGTTATATTCTTTCAGTTGCTTTTGCGGAATAAAAACCCGCAACACTTCAAAGTTATGCTGCATTTCCGGTAAGCGGGAACATAAATAGGCATTAATGTTTTCCGGCCAGCGTGTGATGTTGGGATACAGGCCCGGTAAATCTTCCTCAAACATGGCGCGAAAATTGCTGATCGCTGCTTCGCGCCGCTTGCGGTTGACCGCCTCGATGGCCAGGGAAACAAGGCCAACAAAGCCCAGCAGAAAAAAAGGCCACAAAGGGACATTAATAAAATACTTGGAGATTTGTTCGATATACTCTTCCAAAGCAACCTCTTATTTCTAAATAGTAGAATGAAAAATTCTCGCGAATTGTCGCAGAATAGCGGCCTGTCTCGGGATATTCCTTACGGTCGTCCAGCAGTCAGGGCATACAGCTATTGCATTATTGCAACCTGTCATACGACAAGGACAGCAGGGTAACCGTACATGCGCATAAAAGACCCGGACTTTGAATCTTGCCATAGTCGTTGCCCTGGATCAATAGAATCCGGGCCGGATTTTCATGCTCAGTCCGAAGCGTGTTAAATTACAATAGTACAATTCTTTTCATTTTAAATCACTTATTGTTGTGAATACTCTCGTCGTTAAGACCGATTCGGTGTGTTTCAGGTTTGCAGTCACCGCAACCCTCTTTATCGTACTGCTTTGCTTTTCCGGGCAAGGCAGTGCGCGTGCTGCAGGTACCGTCGTTTCGGCGCATCCGCTTGCAACCGCCGCAGGAGAAAAGATTCTGGATAATGGCGGCAATGCGTTTGATGCGGCTATCGCTGTCAGTGCGGCGTTGGCCGTTGTGGAGCCTTACGCTTCGGGGCTGGGCGGTGGCGGCTTCTGGCTGCTGCACCATGCAAAGACAAACCGCAGTGTGTTGATCGACAGCCGTGAAACAGCGCCATCCGACGCCTCAAGTAATATGTTTCTGGATGAAAAAGGTCAGCCGGTACCTGGAAAATCGCTAGACGGGCCACGTGCTGCGGGCATACCCGGTACACCGGCTGCACTTGTCCATTTGTCACAATACGGCCGTTTGACACTGGCCGATAATCTGGCCCCTGCAATCAAACTGGCGCGGGATGGTTTCAGGGTAGACAGGCGTTTTGTTCAGACACTCCGGAATCATGAAAAAAAACTGTCACAGTATCCGGATACGGCAGCTGTTTTTTTGCCGGAAGGTGCACCGCTGTCCGAAGGTGAATTACTGCGCCAACCCCGGCTTGCCGTAACATTAACGGCTATCGCCGAATCCGGTAGAAATGGTTTTTATCAAGGCCCGATCGCCCGGGAATTCGTGCGTGCCGTGCGTGCAGCAGGTGGAATATGGCATGAACGGGATCTGAAAAACTATCGCGTCATTGAAAGAAAACCGGTTCAGTTCAGCTACCGCAATGCGCAAATCACATCGGCGTCACTGCCTTCGGCAGGCGGCCTGACACTGGTGCAGGCATTGAATATCCTTGAAGCCGTGTTAAACGAAAAACAAAAGCCGGTTCAGAAAACCCATTTGATTATTGAAGCCCTACGTTTGGCCTACAAGGATCGTGCCGAATTATTGGGCGACGGCGATTTTGTTGCAGTTCCGTCAGACCGCCTGATGAGCAAAGCCTATGCGCGCCAACAAGCGGCGATCATCAATCCGGACAAGGCGGGCGTCAGCCGATCCGTAGCGCCATCGCCGGATTCATCGGCAGAAGGCGCCGAAACCACGCATTTTGCGGTACTGGATAACGCCGGAAATCGCGTTGCGGCAACACTGACGATTAACACTTTTTTCGGATCCGGTTTTGTTGCAGGCAATACCGGTGTACTGCTCAATAATGAAATGGATGATTTTGCACTGGGCGAACAAATACCCAATGTTTTTGGCCTGTATGGCTCGCGCGCTAATGCCATAGCGCCCGGAAAGCGGCCACTATCGAGCATGTCACCGACTTTTGTGGAACATGAAAACGGGCTGCTCATCGCAGGCACACCGGGCGGTTCGCGCATCATCAGTATGTTGTTACTGGTGATTCTCGATTACATTGATAACGCTGAAACCGATCCACAGAAACTGGTAGCTAAACCACGCTTCCACCACCAATATCTGCCGGATTTTTTACATATCGAACCCGATGCTTTCGACACCCAATGGATCGACGGATTACGCGCGATGGGCCATGACGTGCGCACCATGCCACGCGCCTGGGGGAACATGCAATTGATTCATTACGACAAACAATCACAGAAAGCCACTACAGCGAATGATCCAAGAGGGTTGTCGGATACACGGTATTAATACAGCGTATCCAGGGTCGAGGATTCAGACAGTAGCCATTGTTTCATACCGGTGACTGACATATACGGCATCCGGTGTCAAAACAAATTATTCGCCCGGCAGCATCGCGTCATAAGCCTTTCATGATAAAATGCCACGAATTAATCGTTTGTATTCGTCTGGCTATTATTGCTGAATATTTAAATATTTCTTTTGTTTTTATAACTATTTTAGAATCATTGCAGTCATTTTTTTATGGCGAAATCATCGAAAGGTTCCCTGACGGTCCAGCCTGATCTGCCGGAGAGTTTTGAGGCCGCAGCAGCCGAACTCGAGAATATCGTCACTGCGATGGAGGCCGGACAGATGTCGCTCGAGGCCTCACTGACAGCTTATAAGCGCGGTGTCCAATTATTGCAGTACTGTCAGCAGCAA
>CAZTCY010000034.1:0-28347 GCA_964612715.1 uncultured Nitrosomonas sp.
GGAAAAATTAGAAAACTCTAGTTTAGAACTGTGTCAGTAATGGGGAAGTGGACAGCATGACGCTGTGCATTTGCGTGATCAATAATATCCGGGTTCAGCAGATATGTTTTTAGTGCTGATTTTCGGCCATAAAAAACTGTTCCACATCGGCGAGTTGCCGTGTGCGTTTCATCGGAGGCAGGCTTTGCCAGATTCTTCGGCCATAGGATTTTGTCGTTAAACGTGGATCGCAGATCATCAATACGCCACGGTCGGTTTCATCGCGAATCAAGCGGCCGGCACCCTGTTTCAGGCTGATGACAGCATGTGGCAATTGGTATTCCATAAACGCGTTGCCGCCTTCACGGTTAATTTTTTCAATGCGTGCAGACAGCACCGGGTCATCCGGTGGCGCAAATGGCAGTTTATCGATGATCACCAGCGACAGTGTTTCGCCGCGTACGTCTATCCCTTCCCAGAACGAGTGGCTACCGATCAGGATGGCACTTTTCAGTTCGCGGAAGCGTTTCAACATATGCGAACGCGAACCATCACCCTGTAGCAGCAACGGAAAGGTAATTTTTTCCGCCGCAAACGCTACGGTCAATTGATCGTACGCCTGTTGCATGGCGCGCAGGCTGGTGCATAAAAAAAACGCACGTCCCTGGCTCGCTTTAAGAACAGGAAGCGCTGCTTTGACAACATTTTTAATATAGTCATGATGATGAGGTTCCGGCAAACCCGCTGGAACATACAGCAGTGCCTGTTCGGGGTAGTTAAATGGACTGTCCCAGCATAACGATTGTGCCGCGGTCAATCCCATTTCTTGCAGATAATGGTCGAAATTCTGTTTGACCGACAACGTTGCCGAAGTAAAAATCCAGGCACGCGGCGAGGCATTGAGTTGCCGACTGAAGATCTCCGCAATCGATAACGGCGTGGCATTCAGTTGCAGAACCCGACTGTACACTTCCACCCAGCGTACATAACCTGAATTTTCACTTTTCTCTTCCGTATCACACCAGCGCTGGATTAAATGAATATGATCATTTGCGCGGCGCCAGCAATTTTCCAAACCTTCAGAGCGCTCCGCCTGTGTTTCAAGGATTGCAGTGAGTTCAGAGAGTTTCTCAATCAGTAGATTGAGCGCCGGCTTGAATGCCTTATTTTTTTCAATCACCGGCAAAGCATAGCGGATATTTTCGTCTTCAACCGTCAGGCGTAAATCCTTCGCGGCTTTTTCCAGGGCTGCGATAGCGTCGGGTAATGCCGTGCAGTCGCGTGCCGATTGCATGGCTTCGATCTGACTGTCCTGCGCCAAATCCAGTAGCTGGCCGGTACTGATCGATTCGCCAAAAAAAAGACTCGCGGTTTGCGGTAACTGGTGCGCTTCATCAAAAATAACCGTATTGCAGGCGGGTAATAACTCGGTCAATCCTTCGTCACGCAACATGACATCCGCAAAAAACAAATGATGATTCACCACCACGACATCCGCTGCGAGCGCATTCTTACGTGCTTCCATCAAAAAACATTTTTTATAGCTCGGACATTCTGAACCCAGGCAGTTTTCACGCGTAGCTGTTACATGATGCCAGATTGCCGCATTTTCAGGTACTGCGCTTAGCCCGCCCTTGTCGCCGTCTTTGCTGCGCAGTGCGTAACGTTCGATCAATTGCAGATATTTGATTTCCTCGCGGTTGACGAAACTCAGATAATTATCCTGAAGGCTTCTTTCCAGATGATAATGACAGATATAGTTTGCGCGTCCTTTGAGCAAAGCCACAGTAACCGGCACGTTCAGCGCCTTGCGCACACTTGGGATATCCCGGTTGAATAACTGGTCCTGCAGTGTCTTCGTCCCGGTGGAAATGATGACCTTGCCGCCCGTGAGCAGCGCGGGCACCAGATAAGCAAACGTTTTTCCGGTTCCCGTTCCCGCCTCGGTAACGAGCAGACCGTTTTGCTCAATTGTTTCGGCAATGGCTTGTGCCATTTCCAGTTGCTGGCTGCGCGTCCGGTAGCCCGGTATGTGTCTGGATAGCAGGCCGTCTGAAGCGAAAACCGGTTTGAGATCGAGCATGAAAAAAATGTTAAATGATTACTTGTTCCTATTATACGCATCGCATAAACGACAGGTAAGGCTGATTGTGGCTTACGGAAAAATTTGAATAAAGTGTTTGGGTACGATTTGAAATAAAAGACTTCTTTCAATAAAAAGAGTCAAGTGCTGCATTCTGAAGATTTTAGAATTCTGGAATTTTGCATCGGTATCAATCGTTTGTGTGCCGATGATATCTTCCGGCGCTGATCGGATTAATTTGCAAGCAAAGGTATTATTAGAAAAATGGTCCTTGACATGCATCTTGCGTTGCGGATCTTCAATGCGTTTACGTGAATGCAGACCCAATAAACTGTCTCAGTTTCTGTGTCCGTTATTTTAATATCTGATGCTTTGGTATCAATTTTATTTCTGGTTATGCGGCAGTTTTTCTGGCGATGAGGTGGAGTAAGTGAATGGCAGTTGATAATCGCTGATGGTGTCTGTTCTTGCCGGTGCCATCATTTCTTTAAAGCATTGTTGAGTTGACGATCTTTGGGGTTCACGGAATTCATGGCTGCTTTTTTCATCCGATTTTACGCGCAATAAATTCTGTCAGACTCCCCAGCGTTTTAAACACATCCGCGGAAATTTCGTCGTCTTCCACGACAATGCCGTACTCTTCTTCAATGGCTGTCAGTACCGAAACTACGCCAACTGAATCAAGTTCGATGATACTGCCCAGCAATGGTGAAGTTGCAGTGAGTTTTTCAACACGCGCGGTATCGAGCGCCAGAGTATCGCGAAGTATTCTTTTAACATCGTCCATTAATGACATCAATAAAACTCCCGGAAAGGTATAATTATACAAATGAAAACTGTTATAGCGCATGTTTCCCCATGAAGCATGGTCTACAAGGCGGCAATAATTGTAATACATTCTTAAGGTGTTTATCTTTGTGTCAATGATTTGTGGTCTGAAAAAAAAACAGTATGCGAGGTATCTCATCGTTACGCCACTCCCCGTATTGTTCTTAATAACAATCTATACTATGTTCAAAGAAACAAATGCTTAAGGTGTGCGCCGGTGTTTTCTGAATAGGTGATGTTTACAGATTCTTTTCTTGTATACTGGGTGGCTTTTGTCATGATTACCTTTTTAAACACATGCAGAAAAAAACGGGTGAATTGAAAAGCCCTTTGATTTACTTGGACGATTAATCGTCTGTGGTGACATTGAAATACGGAATACAGTAACTGAATATGATTGATCTGGTTGAAATTTCAAAACTGGCGGGAACATCAATCCAATTACCGATTGACTGGTATCTTAATCCGGGAATACTGGAAGTCGAAAAGAAAGTGTTGTTTGATCGAGGACCGGGCTATATCGGTCATGAAATCATGGTGCCTGAGATCGGGGATTACCATGTGCTGGAATGGCTGAAAAGCGCAAAAGTCCTGGTGCGTAATGAACAAGGAATAGAGCTGATTTCCAATATCTGCCGTCATCGTCAGGCTCGTATCCTTGAAGGTAGAGGCAACGCCAAGAGTATTGTATGCCCGTTGCATCGTTGGACTTATGCGCTGGACGGTACATTGCTGGGCGCGCCTCATTTTGACCGGAATCCCTGTATCCATCTGGATAAAACCCCGCTGCAAAGCTGGAATGGTTTGCTGTTCAATGGAAAACGCTCGGTTGCCAAGGATATGGCTCATCTCGGTGTGCTCAGGGATCTCGATTTTTCAGGGTACCTGTTCGATCGTGTTCATATTGATCGCTATGATTGCAATTGGAAAACATTTATAGAGGTCTATCTGGAAGACTACCATGTCGATTCTTTTCATCCCGGTCTCGGAAATTTTGTCAGCACTGAAGATCTGACCTGGGAATTTGGAAACTGGTACAACGTGCAGACTGTCGGTGTCAACAATGCCCGTTTGCAATGCTCGGGTACACCTGTTTATGCGAAATGGCAGGAACAGGTTCTGGCGCAGTATGAAAACACATTGCCACCTTATGGCGCGGTGTGGTTGCTTTATTTTCCGAACATCATGCTGGAGTGGTATCCGCATACGCTGGTTATCAGTACTATAATTCCGACAGGTGTTGAGAGCTGTATTAATGTTGTCGAATTTTATTACCCTGAGGAAATCGTGCTGTTTGAGCGTGAATTTGTCGAGGCCGAGCAGGCTGCATATATAGAGACCGCAGTTGAAGACAGGGAAATCTGCATGCGTATGACAGAAGGGCGGCGCGCTTTGTACGACCAGGCTATCAATGAAACAGGGCCGTATCAGATGCCGATGGAAGCCGGTATGGTTCATTTTCATCAATTCCTGCGGCGTGAAATAGAACCGCATTTATAACCTGTCTGACTATATTTTTTTGTCCGGTTTTTCATGCGTTCACTTTGGATGTTAGTTGCTGCGTTTCTGTTCGCCTGCATGGGGGTATTGGTAAAACTCAGCGCGGAGCATTTTTCCACCACAGAATTGGTTTTTTATCGTTCTTTGATGGGGGTCGCGATAACCTGGGTAGCGGTGCGTTATTACCGTCTCACCCTGCGTACGGACCACTGGAAAACCCACTGTAGTCGCGGGTTGACTGGATTAGGCAGTCTGCTGATGTTTTTTTACTGCATCACGGAATTGCCCTTGGCTACCGCTATTTCCTTGAATTATACTTGGCCGTTGTTTATGGCGTTGTTCTCCACCCTGATTCTTAAAGAGAAGTTGCACTGGCCGATGGTTCTTGCGCTAGCTATCGGGTTTATCGGGGTAGTCTTTCTGCTGCGTCCAACTTTGCATGATGATCAGTGGATGGCTGCATTGCTTGGGCTGATTTCAGGCTTCTTTGCCGCGATCGCTTATATGAATGTCAAGCAACTCGGCAACCTCGGCGAGTCGGAATGGCGCGTGGTTTTTTATTTTACTGTGATCAGTACGTTAATTACAGGTGTCTGGTTGTTATTGACCACATTTAGTCCGGTTACGCAGCAGAATATACATCTGTTGATCGGTATCGGCATTACTGCAACACTAGCGCAGCTGGCGATGACGCGCGCTTACCGTACCGGAACCACATTGGTGGTCAGTGCACTGGGCTATAGTACAGTCCTGTTTGCAGGCATCTGGGGTATATTGATCTGGAACGAAATTCTGCCGCCGGTTGCGTGGCTGGGTATGGTGCTGATTATTCTGGGCGGTGCTATGGTCGGCGTTCTGAATTACAAGTTGTTGGTTGCGGTTGCCCGGAAATGATTTTGAAATGTGAATTACTCGTTTGATTTGATATGGAATTAATTTAAAGCCCCGGAATAAGTGAGCATGCACGATCCGGCAGTAAATCCAAACAACATTTGCACCATTTTATTTATTTGCCTATGATGACTCTACTATTAGTAAAGGTGAAATCATGATTACCATAGAAAAACAAGATAACCTGATCGTTGTTGCCGTGATCAGTGAATTTACATTAGCCGACTATAAGCAGTTTGAAGACGAAGTCATCTACCAATCACACATTAATGGAAAAGTCAATGTCGTTATTGACTTGCGTGATATGATTGATTATACCGTGGATGTCGCTTGGGAAGATCTTAAATTCATGCGCGAACATGGTAATGACTTCAATCATATCGCCGTCGTTACCAATGATCAGTGGCAGGCCTGGAGTGCATGGGTGTCTAACCTGTTTACCGATGCGCAGGTAATCGTTTTTGAAGACTACGATGAAGCAGCGAGTTGGGCTGGCACAGAAGACGCGCCTGCAGTGGATTAAAACAATAAGATAGAAACATGGATGATTTTGTTCTTGCCAGAGTAGTGCATGTTCTCAGTGTGGTACTCTGGATTGGCGGCGTAGCGATGGTTACGCTTATATTACTTCCTGTATTACAGCAAATGGCCTCACCCAAGGAGGCCATGGCCTTTTTCAGCAATTTCCGGCGTCGCTTTGCCGCACAGGCGCGTTTGACTACATTGCTCGTCGGCTTGAGTGGTTTTTACATGACTTTCGTTCTTGATGCCTGGCATCGTTTTATCCAGTGGCAATACTGGTGGATGCATACCATGGTGCTGATCTGGCTGTTGTTCACTTTCATGCTTTTTGTCGTCGAGCCTAAATCCAGAAAACAGACAAAAACGCCGTTACCGCAAAATATTAATGCTCAGACATTTGCAGACATCCAGCGTAAGCATATGCGATTGCTCATTCTGAGTTTAATCACTATCGCCGGTGCAGTCGCCGGTAGTCATGGATGGTTGATTCCCGGAGGCAACTGATGAGTTATGCGTTGATTAAGATGATTCATGTCAGCAGTGTAATCACTAGTTTTCTGTTTTTTTTTATGCGTGGCGTATGGTTGATCAGGGAATCGTCGATTCTGCGTCAGCGCTGGATCAAGATCCTGCCGCATGTCGTCGATACCATTCTGTTGACCAGCGCGATCGCATTGGCTTATGAGAGCCATCGGACTCCGGTGAGTGATCCCTGGCTTACCGCAAAAGTATCGGGGTTGCTGGTTTACATTGGTCTTGGCATGATTGCGATGCGTTTTGGTAAAACACGGCGGATACGTATCAGCGCCTGGGTTGCCGCACAGTGTGTATTTATTTATATCGTGGCGGTAGCGATAACTAAAAGCCCTGTTCTGAATTTATTCTAATCCATATCGATTATCCCGCAGCAGCCATGAAGCACGATGTTATTGGCGCATCCACATTCCTGTCCCAATTCACGCTTGTGCAGGCTATGCCCGAACACGGCCAGGATATTTGTGATCTGGTTAACTTGGCTTACCGCGGTGACAGTGGATGGACCCGGGAGACGGATATTATTGGCGGTGATCGTACTACCCTCAGTGAAATTGCCACGGCAATAACAAAAACCGGCGCGCGGTTTTATGTTGTGTATCAGCAGCAACAGCTTGTTGCTTGTATTTATCTCGCGAAAGAGCGGCATCATGCCTATCTCGGTTTTTTTTCAGTGCATCCTGACTTTCAAGGTCAAGGTGTCGGCGGATATATCCTGCGACAGGCAGAAACCATAGCTAAACATCAATTTGCTGCGGATAGAATTCGCATGTTCGTTGTCTCGCAGCGCGTGGAACTTGTGGCTTTTTATCAGCGTCGTGGCTATCAGCGCATTGGCAGTCGAGAAGTTTATCCGTTGCAATTAAAAATAGGTGTGCCTAAAGTGGCTGATTTGACCATAGAATATTTGGAAAAGCGGATCTAGGCTTGTTGCTGCAAAACAGCAGACAGCCGAAGTGCAACAATTGATGCATATGCATTGCAAGTCCCTTCCTTATCAGGTGTTGGATGACGTGTAATCAATTAAGAATCAGTATACGTTTCATCAAGTCAAGTAAAGAATGATAGAAAATTCAAAAATAAGGCGATTCAATGCGTGATGTAGTCGTACTCAGTGGTGTAAGAACGGCGATTGGAGACTACGGCGGAGCGCTGAAAGACATGCCTCCAGTAGAATTGGCCGCAAAAGTAGTGTCTGAAGCTGTTAGGCGGGCTGGCATTGATCCCTGTGAAATCGGCCATGCTGTTTTTGGAAACGTGATACACGGCGAACCTCGGGACATGTACCTGGCGCGTGTCGCCTGTATTAATGGCGGACTTCCGCATCATGTTGCGGCACTGACGGTTAATCGTTTGTGCGGCAGCGGACTGCAAGCGATTATTTCCGCCAGTCAAAATATCCTTAATGGGGATACTGATGCAGCTATTGCGGGTGGTGCCGAGTCCATGAGCCGTGGTGGTTATCTATTGCCTGCGCTGCGCTGGGGGCAGCGTATGAATAATGGTAGCGTTATTGATATGATGGTTGGTGCGTTAACTGATCCTTTTGAGGGCGTGCATATGGGTATAACTGCTGAAAACATCGCCAACCAATGGAAGATTAGTCGTGAAGCGCAGGATACTTATGCGCTTGAGAGTCACCGCCGCGCGCTCAGCGCTATTAAGAGTGGTTATTTCAAAGCGCAGATACTGCCGATAGAAATCAAGAATCGTAAGAAGGTCATACAGTTTGATACTGACGAACATCCGCGTGAGGATGTGGATATGGATGCATTGTCCAACCTAAATGCTGTTTTCCTGAAAGATGGAACGGTCACCGCAGGAAATGCCTCTGGAATCAACGATTGTGCTGCGGCAGTTGTATTAATGGAAAACCGGGTAGCCCAGAAATATCATTTGCAACCGATGGCGCGTCTTGTTTCCTACGGTCATGCTGGTGTAGATCCGCAATTAATGGGAATGGGGCCCGTTCCTTCGGTGCAGAAAGCGCTTAATCGTGCAGGGTTGCAGATTAAAGACATGGACATTATAGAATCGAACGAAGCTTTTGCGGTTCAGGCTTGCGCTGTTGCCCGGGAATTAGAGTTTGATCCATTAAAAACAAATCCCAATGGCGGTGCTGTTGCATTAGGCCATCCGATCGGAGCGACCGGTGCAATACTCACGATCAAAGCAATTTATGAACTCCATCGAACGGGCGGACGCTATGCGCTTGTAACGATGTGCATTGGTGGCGGTCAAGGTATCGCCGCCATATTCGAACGTATGTAAGAACCCGTTCAAGATCTCACTGAAGGGTGCATTGCTGCGTTAAAATCGAACTCAAAATGCTCACATACTGCAAGGATACTCCGTTTTTTACTCGGCGCAGGCGCCTCGTTCTACGGGCCAGCCTTACGGCTGTTCGCTGCGCTTTGTTTGCTTCATTCAATTCTGCCTTACACTGCACCTCTTGATTGAGATCTTGAACAGGTTCTTAGGGCGGGAGCTGATTAGAACACCAACAGCGCATATTTGAGCTATTGTATTTCAACTTATTGATTCAATTATTAGAGAAAGGGAAGTGTGCTGTGAAGCGATTAATTTTCTTACTATTAATGATCTTGCCACAATTGGGTTGGTCGGAAAACGAGCAACAAATCCAGCAACTGGAAAAAGAGTTGATACGCGTGCAGCAAGAAGCGCAGGCAATTCACCAGCAATTTCTTATGGTTCAGGAGTTACGTCGAAATGAAATTTTTGGTTCATCGGCTGCAGATTTGCCGGGTGCCGCGACTCAAACCACGCCTATTCCGAAATATGAAGAAATGATGCAGCGACAACAGGAAAGAAGAAACCGAATTGAGACATATACCGCAGAATTGGATCGCTTATATGCCAGATTTAACGTATTGAATGACGAAAGACAGGGATTGATGGAACAAATCAAATTGCTTGAACTGCTACCGTCTGAATAGTGGGTATAAAAACAGTTAATTCTCAGTCTGGCGCATGAAAAACAGAATGGGCAGTAATCCGGCGAGTATGAGTGTCACAGCGGGTACAGCGGCTTGTTCCCATGCACCTTCGGAGGTCATTTCATAAACACGTACCGCCAGAGTATCCCAGCCGAAAGGACGCGTCATCAATGTAATCGGCATTTCCTTCATGACATCGACGAAAACCAGCGTTGCGCCGGTGAAAATGCCGGATTTCAGAACCGGTAAATGAATTCTTCTGAGCAGAGCCCAGCCGTAAAATCCCATACCCATTGCCGCTTCTTCGATACTCGGGGTGATGCGCTGCATTGCGCCATGAATCGAATAATGGCTTACCGCCATAAAACGTATCAGATATGCAAGCAGCATAACGATGATCGTACCCTGTATCAGCAGACCCGTTTCAAGCTGGAATAACGTGAAAGCCAATTCGCTGAGCAGATTTTCCAGCCAGGCCAATGGAATGAAGATACCGATAGCCAGCACGGTTCCTGGCAGCGCATAACCGATCGTTGCAGTACGCACGGCAAATTGCATGGTTCTGCCTGGGAAACGGCGTGCGGCATAGACGATCATGGTGACAATGGTGCAGATGATCAGCGCAGCCAGCCCGGATAGGGCGAGCGAGTGTATAAGAAATTCGAGATAGCGTTCCAGATCGAAGCCCAGTGCAATTGACTGCATGGCCCAGTACAACAGTTGCAGTAGCGGTAGCAGGAATGCGAGAAACCATACCGTCATGATAAAGCTGAGTACAAGCCATTTCTGCTTACCTGTCAGATGAATGCGATCGGCACGCGGGCTTTTTCTGGTTTCGGCATAGCGCATGCGTGCCCGGAAGTGTTGTTCGAGTACAATAATGACAAAAACGATAATGACAAGCAGGGAAGCCAGTTGCGAAGCGGCCGGCAATGAGAACAGACTGAACCATGCCTTGTAAATTGCGGTTGTGAAAGTGTCATAATTAAACACCGCCACTGTGCCGAAATCGGCGAGCGTTTCCATCAGTACCAGCATCAGGCCGCCAGCGATCCATGGGCGCGCCATCGGCAATGCGACTTTATAAAAACCGGCGCGCTGTGTAAAACCCAATGATTGCGCAACTTCCAGAGCGCGTTTGCCTTGGCTTACAAACGCATTCCGCGCGAGCAGGTAAACATAGGGATAAAACGCCAGTGTCATAACAACGATGACGCCTGTGCGGCTGCGAATTTCCGGGAATCCGTGCAGATCGGAATCCAACCAGTCGCGTAACATTGTCTGAATGGGGCCGGTAAAATCAAACAATCCCAGTGCGACAAATGCCGTAACATAAGCAGGAATTGCCATCGGCAGCAGCAAGGCCCAGGTGAAGAATCTGCGTCCCGGGAATTCGTAGATTGCGGTAAGCCATGCGAGACTGACGCCTAGGAATCCTGTTCCGAGCAGAACACCCAGCGTCAGCCAAAATGTATTGATCAGCAGCAGTGGCAGGGTGTGATCGATCAGATGCTGCCAGATATCGCTGGTTGATGTGAATAGCGACGAGATAACAACACCGATCGGTATGATAACCAGCGTTGCCGCGATATAAGGAATCAGTCGCCAGCCAGCAACCACATTACCCTTGAACGCTATGCATGAAGAACGATGTCTTTCTTTTATCGATAGCCGGCACGGTCCATGAGTTTAACCGCTTCAGCCTGCAGTTCACCCGCTTTGACAAGGTTGATATGATTTTGCTTAAATTTGCCCCAGGCTGCGACAATCGGATCGGGTACAATGTTGGGATTCACCGGGTATTCCATATTGACGTCTGCAAACAGGTTTTGTGCTGAGATGGACGATAAAAATTCCAGCAGTGCTTCTGCGGCCTGCTGGTTTTTACCATAGCGTGTCAATCCGGCACCTGAGACATTGATATGAACACCACCGTTCTTTTGATTGGGCCAGAAGATGCCGAGCGGTGAATCGGGGTCCTTTTGCATCAAACGGCCATAGTAGTAGGTATTGACAACAGTCAGATCACAGCGTCCGGCGGCTACAAACTCCATCGCGCGGGTATCATCAGATAACGGATCCGTTGCAAGATTGGCAACCCAGCCTCTAACGATTTTTTCAGTTTCTGCTTCGCCATGTTCGGCGATCATCATTGCCACCAGCGATTGGTTATACACTTTTTTGGATGTGCGTAAGCACAGGCGGTTTTTCCATTTAGGGTTGGCGAGGTCTTCATATGTGGACAAATCCGCAGGATCTACTTTTTTAGTATTGTAGATGATTGTGCGGGCGCGTACGGACAGTCCAAACCATTCATTATTGGGGTCGCGCAAATGTTCCGGAATATTTGTCCTGAGAATCTGGGAATCGAAAGATCTAAGCAATCCAGCCTGCGATGCAGCCCATAAGTTGCCGGCATCAACGGTTATCAGCATGTCGGCAGGCGTATTTTTACCCTCGGCCTGCAGGCGTGCCATGAGTGCGCCTTCATTATCCGTGGTATATCTGACTTTGATTCCTGTTCTCTGAGTAAATGCATCAAACATCGGTTTGATGAGTTGTTCAACTCTGGCCGAATAAACGACAACTTGCTCGGCGTAAACCGGGCTGACAATAAAAACAGACAGGATTATCCAGAATAATGCTGAAATAATACGGGGTTTTAAGCTTGGAATTTGCATGTGACTTCCAGGAAAACGTGTAAAGGCGATTTGAATAGAATACGAATATATTCGTAACTATATTATGAACAGGAGTAATTATCAATCAGGATTCATTGTTGTGTCTGCTGAAGGGATGGTTGTGCCGTTGCGGCGAAAGATCAGATCCCGGACAGCATGACCGAGTTTAATGCCGCGTTGTTCGAATTTGGTTAAAGGGCGATAATCCGGGCGTTCGGCATAATTTGTGGCGGTATTGCTGAGTAATGGCTCAGCGGACAATACTGCGAGGATCTGCTGCGCATATTCTTCCCAGTCTGTTGCGACATGAATATAAGCGCCGGGTTTTAGACGCTGGCACAGCTGTGAAATAAACGGCGGCTGAATTAACCGGCGCTTATGGTGCCGGGCTTTGGGCCAGGGGTCGGGAAAGAAGATATGTACGCCATCGAGTGATTCGAAGGGAAGCATGTGGTGTATGATTTCTACAGCGTCATGCTGAATGATGCGTAAATTGGCAAGCTCCTGTAGTTCGATCTGATTGAGCAGACTGCCGATGCCGGGCGTATGAACTTCAATGGCCAGATAGTCGAGTTCCGGATGTGCCTGAGCAATGGCTACGGTGGTTTCACCCATACCGGAGCCGATTTCGAGAATCTTGGGCGCTTTACGGTCGAAAACCGATTCCAGATCGATCCATGCTTTGCTGAACGGAACGCCGTATCTAGGTTTAAGGCATTCGTAGGCACGGCGCTGAGCGGTGGAAATTCTCCCTTGCCGCAGGACAAAGCTGCGTATGGTGTGTGTCATAAACAGAAAAGGGAGCTTCTACTATTAAAGTGTCTTGGCGCTGGCAATGACGCCTTCCACAGGTGAGCTGGGGCTGGCGGTGTATATTTTTTTGGCCATGCGTCCCGCCAGATAGGCTTCCCGGCCTGCTTCAACCGCTTTGCGCATCGCCGATGCCATGAGAACCGGATTTTTAGCTGCGGCGATGGCGGTATTCATCAATACACCGTCGCAGCCGAGTTCCAGCGCAATAGTGGCATCTGAAGCGGTGCCCACGCCGGCATCAACCAGTACGGGTACTTTTGCATTTTCAATAATAATCTGTAAATTCCAGGGATTCAGAATGCCCATACCTGAACCGATCAGGGAAGCCAAAGGCATGATCGCCACACAACCGATTTCCTCGAGCTGTTTTGCGGCAATGGGATCATCCGAGGTGTAAACCATCACATCAAATCCTTCTTTAACCAGTATTTCTGCGGCTTTGAGTGTTTCAACCATATTCGGGAAGAGCGTTCTGGAGTCACCTAATACTTCCAGTTTGACAAGACGATGTCCATCAAGCAGCTCACGCGCCAGACGCAGGGTGCGCACCGCATCGTCTACAGTATAGCAACCGGCCGTATTGGGGAGAAGCGTGTATTTCGACGGTGGTACACTATCCAGCAGATTCGGTTCATCGGCATTCTGGCCAATATTGGTGCGACGGATTGCAACCGTTACAATCTCCGCGCCACTGGCTTCAATAGCAACGCGCGTTTCCGTAAAATCTTTGTATTTACCTGTGCCGACCAATAGCCTTGACGAATAGGTTTTGCCGGCAATGACAAAATTGTCCATGTCATTCTTTAATTGTTAGAGAAAAAATTTTAACCACCACCCACCGCTACAACAACTTCAAGCTGATCGCCATCAACCAAATATTGTTCAGCATATTGACTGCGCGGCACAATTTCACCATTGCGTTCTATGGCAATACGTTTGCCTTGTAAATTATTCTGATCAATAAACTGTTCAATGTTAATGGATTGATGCAGCTGCCGAACTTCACCATTGATTGTAAGTTGTATCATGAGGAAGCCTGTTCCGGATATTGGATTAAGCAATTACTTGTTGGAATAAGCGCATTTTATCATGCCGGCATGGCACAGTGGTAATAGCACATTGTTTTGTACGAACACCGACCTGCTTGTCCAGCGCAGCGTTATTCCAATTAAGGGTTGTAATGTCGGAAGTACCAGTAATTACATCTTTTTTATTCAGCCTGCATTCATGTTGATCTGCGTATAGTCAAACTGCCAGATGAGATTGAATCTGGAACTGTTATCAGCGTAATATGGAGGTTTCCCATGAAAGCGAATAGTAAAGCACCCGAGAATATCCTTTTGATGATGTTGCTTGGTTTAGTTCTGGTACTTCCGGTCGCGGCCGAAGCGGGCAAGAGCCATCATCGCTACGGTCATACACATTACCATAATGACACCGGACATTCATCACACCACCGGCATCATTCGGGAAAGCATAAGCACAAACATAAGCATACACGTCATTATGGCGGTTATAGCCGTGTCGTTGTCCCGCCGCAAGGCTATTACAATCAGCCGTATTACCCGCCACAACCGGCACCTGTTTATGGCTACCCGTCCAACAGAATGATAGGCATCAGTACCGGGAATGGAAGCTTTATGTTACGCTACTGATTGTAAAAAGGCCGGCGCGTTGTGTGAATTTTAATGCACCGCCGGCTTTAAATCTGCAATTTCAAGTTGGATCAATACGGTGAGCGTCTGCCTGCCGGAACACAAAGCAGCTTGTTCATGAATAAACTGACTATTTTCTTTCTGATCGTTTCCTTGCTCATGATCCCTCCTGTTCTGGCGCAGACCAAAGGAGAAGATCAAAGTGTCTATCGTTATCGAGTCGCGGATCAGCACAGTGAAATTTCGCAACGCAAAGCCATCGCCATTGCACAGAAATATATCAAGGGCCGCGTTCTTGATATCAAACAACACGGCGGTATTTATCGCATCAAGATTTTAAGCGAGAAGGGTTCGATTCATATCGTGCACGTCAACGCCATCGATGGTGAAATCATCACGGGTCACTGATTGAAAAAGCATGCGCATATTGGTTATTGAAGATGAAGTAAAATTACAGGAACAGATTCGCCAGAAACTCGAATCTGAGGGCTTTATGGTCGATACCTGCGGTGATGGAAATGAAGGATTATATATCGCCAATGAATATCCTCTGGATGCAGCGGTGATTGATATCGGTCTGCCCGGTATTTCCGGGTTGGATGTTATTAAAGCCTTGCGTGAGCATGGGAACTTGCTGCCGATTTTAATTCTGACTGCCCGGGATAGCTGGCAGGATAAAGTCAAAGGGCTTGAGATCGGTGCGGACGATTATTTGACCAAGCCATTCCAGGTTGAAGAGCTGCTGGCCAGAATCAAGGCGCTGCTGCGTCGTGCGGCAGGCATACCCGGCACGATTATCAAATGCGGTTCGATCGTTCTCAATGTTTCAGCACAGCAGGTAACCGTTAATGATAATAGAGTTGAATTGACAAGTTTCGAATACCGTCTGCTTGAACATCTCATCAGACATCAGGGTGAGGTGCAGTCCAAAAGAATACTGACAGATTATCTCTATCCGCATGATGAAGATCGCGACAGCAATGTACTTGAAGTCATGGTCGGGCGTTTACGGCGCAAGCTGGATCCCGAGGGTAATCTGAATCCCATAGAAACATTGCGCGGACGCGGATATCGTTTTACGATCGTATGTGAAAAAGCGTCATGATGTCGCTTAACACGCGCATTCTATTAAGCGCCACACTGGTTCTTTTGATTTTTATCGTGGGTATCGCGCTGGCTCTGGACCGGGCATTTCATGACAGCGCTCGTCTTGGTGTGCAAGACCGTATGCTGGCAAGATTGTTGATGCTGATGGGTGATGCGGAAGTGGAAGAGGATGGAAATCTCGATATGCCGACCAATCTGCTCGATACCGAATTCAGCCGTCCGAATGCGGGCACCTATGCCTATATTATCGATCAGTCCAGAACCATAGTCTGGCAATCGACATCGGCATTAAATAAAAAATTTCCCGAGTTGATACTGCTTGATAAGGGCGTCAAAGACTTCGGGCAAATCAACATGAATGACCAGACCTACTTTATTTACCGTTACGGTGTGGCATGGGCCACCGAAACGGGTGATTATCCGTTGACTTTTAATGTCATTACCGATACAACGTTATTCGATGCCCAGATTGAACGCTATCGTGAAGATCTCTGGGGCTGGCTAAGCATAATGACGCTATTGCTGCTGATTACACAAATGCTGGTGCTGCGTTGGGGATTGCAGCCGATGCGCCGGGTGTCAACCGAACTATCAGCAATCGAATCGGGCATGCAGGAAAATGTTAATGGCGTATATCCGAGTGAACTGAAGTTACTGACCGACAGTATCAATTCCTTGATCAATCATGAACGGAAACAGCAAAAACGCTACCGTAATGGCCTGGCTGACCTGGCACACAGTCTGAAAACGCCTTTGGCTATTTTGCAGGGCGCGGCTACTGCCAGGAATAACGCGCTGGATAAAGAAAAGGACAAGGAAAAAACCATACGTGAACAAATCGAACGCATGGATAATATTATTCAGTACCAGCTCCGGCGTGCGGCCACGGCGGGTAGCTCTCCGGGCATGCGACTGGTTAGGCTCTATCCGGTAGTCGACCGCATTGTCAAAACAGTTCGGAAAGCGTATCACGATAAGAGTCCGGAAATTTCCAAAGATATTGATCAAACGATCAGTTTGCGCATTGATGAAGGCGATCTCATGGAACTGCTCGGCAATCTTGTTGACAATGCTTTTAAATGGTGTGACCGGTTGATTGTGATATCTGCAAGACAGAATCAGGATCATGTCATTATTCAGGTTAAGGATGACGGGCCGGGTATCCGGGAGCATGAAATCACCAGAATACTCGAACGCGGTGTGCGTGCCGATCAGTCCATTCCGGGACATGGCATCGGCCTGGCGATTGTGCGCGATATCATCCAGGTTTATGGCGGTCATTTGTCCATAGAAAAAAATCATCCGGTAGGTGCATGCATTACGATTGGTTTAAGTAACAGATAGGTACACAACTTTTGAAAAACCGTTCCACTTTTTTGTTGAACAGCGTCAGGAAACAGAAGCATTCTGCTGCAGTTTGTTTCAATATTTTGTTTTTTGCATGCTTTGCGTTCATTTTATTGTCCAATTCCGTTTTAGCAGCCGAAAACGCTGAATCATATCAGGCAATCGAAGCCGCGCTGAATGAAAATCGAAACAAATTCAGCGCGACATTAAACACTGTCGAAGAACGTATTGCCACCCTGAAAAAGATTGATGCACTGAACGAAGCGCAACAATCCGAACTGTCATCGTTGATTCAGGCGCAGGATTGGTTGCTCAAGAGCATTGAGTCTGTAGGCCGGTCTGTACAATATGTCCGGTCATCGCAAATTGCGCCGCAGCAGTTGAAAGCTTTTGAGCAGACGCTTGAGGCGCCGTTGCAGGATGAAGAGCTGAAGCCGGAAAACATTGATAAGAAGCAACCGCTTGAGATACTGGAATCCCAGTTTGAAGCCATCAGAAAAGAACTGGCAGTCGCGCAAAAATATCGTGACGACACAGAGCAGGAAACTGCCCGGCGCAATGAGCGTCAACCTAAACTGCAGGAAGAACAATCGCTTGCGCGAAAACGGATTAACGAACTGAACCAGCCTGCTGTTGCTGTACCCGAAAAATCCAGAGAGTTATTAAGTGAAACGCAGAAGGTTGCACAAGCAGCCGAACTGGATTATCTGAATCAGCTGATTCAAGAGTTGGAACTGGAAAGCAGCAGCTACAATCAGCAGCGTGAACTGTTACGCGCGCAGCGACATCTTGCTGAGCGTAAGGTGTTGATTGCTGAACATAACAATAACACCTTTGAGCAGGTGATCAATAAGTTGCGATCCGAAGCCGCTGCGCGCGCTAAGGAAGTTGCTGACACCGCCAGTCAGGCGGCTGACGCCGAGCATCCTCTGGTCCGCGCAATCATGGAAGAAAATAAATTGTTCGCGGCGGAACTGGAACAAATAACTGTTGATAGTGCTGCACTCAGCGAGGAACAAAAATCGCTCAATCAGTCACTGACATCAATTCAGCGCAATTATGATCGAATTCGGGAAAAAATCGCCCAGACCGGATTGACCAATGCCATTGGCCTGAAACTGCGCAACGATCGTAAGCTGTTACCGGACATAGGTCTTCACGAAAAGAAAATAAAGTTGCGTAATCTCGAAATCAATCGTGTGCAGCTCAGACGTATAGAACTTGAGGACCGATTGCTGGAGAGGGTTGACCTGAACAGGGAAGTCCGGCGCCGACTGGCAGAAGCCAAGATAGCGTTAGATGAGGAAGAGGAAGCAAAACTGCTGCCTGTTATTTACCAGGCGTTGCTGAAGCAGAAAGACGATTATCTGGATGAGCTGGTCAATGCCTATGATGTTTATTTCGAGAAAAAACTGTACCCCTTGCTCGATAAGGAGCAGAAATTAATCATTCTGATCGGGGATTACAGGGATTTCATCGATACCCGCATCCTGTGGATACAGAGTGCGCCCATGATTCAGTTGCAGGACATTGAACGGCTAGGCGCTGCTACGGCATGGTTGCTTAACCCGGAGTCCTGGATAACAACAGTAACGTTGTTAGGCCGGGATCTGGATGAAAATATCCTGATTATCATGCCGCTGCTGTTCGTTATCGCCGCGCTGTTGTTCATGCAGTATTATCTGAAAGAGAAATTATCCGCGCTGGGACGTTATGTCACCAAACTCAGCAAGGCACGGTTTATCGATACGCTTTGGGCCGTCGTGGTCACCTTGCTTATGGCGCTTCCCTGGCCATTGTTGATCTACCTGCTCAGCTGGCGTATTCATCAGATGAATACTGATTCGGCATTTGTAATTGCGTTTGCGCCAGGACTCGTCGTATTGGCCTATCTGCTTTTTGCCGGACTGTTGCTGCGCCATTTGTGCCGCAAGGAAGGGCTGGGAGAACTGCATTTCCGCTGGAAAACCGAAAGTATGATGCTGATCAGGCGCCAACTGGCCTGGTTTTTGCCTGTTGCCTTGCCTTTGGCTTTTGTTTTCGTCGTAACCATGGAACAACCTACAGAAGCGCATCATGAGTCGCTGGGGCGCCTCGTGTTCTTCGTTCTCATGGCCATGGCTACAGTACTGATCTACCGGCTGATGCATCCGTCCAGAGCACTGCTGGTCAATTACCTGGAAAGAAACGATGAAGGCTGGATTAACCGGCTTTCCGGACTCTGGTTTCCGGTTCTGCTGATAATACCTTTCAGTGTGGCGTCGACTGCCGCGATCGGCTACATGTATACCGCCGGGCAGTTGTCGTTGCTCATCATCCATTCTGTATTGCTTGTTTTTGCAGTGATCATTGCAAGGGCGCTGCTGATACGCTGGCTGAACATTGCACAGCGCAAGCTTGCTATTGAACAGTGGCGCAGAAAAATCGCCGTACAGACTGGATTGTCTCAGGAGGAAGAAAAGATCCGGTCAGCGGATACGAGAGAACAAATCGTTGCTGAAGAAGAAATGCTCGATGTCGAAATGATTAGCGTACAAACCATGAAGCTGCTCAATACTGCTTACTGGTTTGCTATCGTTATCGGGATTGCATTGATATGGTCGCAGGTATTGCCGGCATTTACCATTCTCAATGACGTGATATTGTGGAGTACTGAAATAACCGGCAGCGAAAACGGCAAGGAAGTTACAAGTCAGGTTCCGATCACGCTGGCCAGTTTGTTGCTTGCCATTATCATTTTTCTGATGACATTTTTTATCAGTAACAATATTCCGGGATTGCTGGAGATCGTTATTCTGCAACGTCTGCCCTTTACGCCCAGCGGCCGCTATGCGATCGCCTCTATCGCGCGTTATTTTATTATCATTATCGGTTTTGCGATGACGTTCAATGCGCTGGGCATCGGCTGGTCAAAAGTCCAATGGCTTGCCGCTGCAGTGACTGTCGGACTCGGTTTCGGGCTTCAGGAGATTTTCGCCAATTTTGTTTCCGGGCTGATTATTCTGTTTGAACGGCCGGTGCGCGTCGGAGATATTGTTACGGTTGGCAACATCAGCGGCAAGGTATCGCGCATCCAGATGCGTGCAACCACCATCATCGACTGGGACAGGAAGGAATTGATCATTCCCAACAAGGAATTTGTCACCGGGCAGGTCATTAACTGGTCACTTTCCGATTCGATTCTGCGCATTGTTATCCCGATCAATATCGTCTATGGATCGGACACCAAACGCGTCACCGAAATACTGCTGGCTATCGCGAAAAATCACCCTAATGTACTCAAAGACCCCGGGCCAACCGCCCGTTTTACCGGTTTTGGAGAGAACGCGCTTAAATTTGAGCTGCGTATTTTTATTCCCGATCCTGATCTGTCGATTGAAACGCGACACGATTTATTGATGGAAATCGATCAGCGTTTCCGTGAAGAAAAAATTGTAATTGCATTGCCGCATCAGGATATCCATATTAAAAGCCTGCCGGATGAAATTTCAATTGTTTCCAGATCAGCAAATTCAGGTCTGGTTAAAGAATAAAGCCTGGATGCCGGTGCATACCGGTTTCCGCGAGCTGCTATTTTCAGACTTTATCGACCAGGGTGCGTATAAAGTTGGGCAGCGCGAATATGCCGAGATGTGATTCGCCATTATAAAACTGAAGTTGGTTAAGCCCCCGTGCCTTGATACGCGCATCAATCTCATTCGCAGTAAACGCCTTCGGGTTAAGCTGATCCGAACAAACAGCAAGCGCCCATAGTGCGCCGTATAATGGAATATACATGGTGCAGGGACGTACAATGCGGAAAACACGGTGGAGTCGCTGAGCCAGCTCGGTAACACGTTCAGGATGTGCTGTCGGAGAACCGATATGCAGCGTCAGTGCGCCCCCCGGGTTAAGTGCTTTGCGGCATTGCCTGAAAAAGTCTTCTGAGTACAGTGCTGCCGCCGGACCAATCGGATCGGTCAGGTCCAGTGCAATCAGGTCAAACTTGTCTTCGGTATTGCGCACAAACTGCATGCCGTCACCCACGATAATGCGCAGGCGAGGATTATCGAAAACACCGTTATGTACTGACTCGAAATGTTCTTTGGCCACCTTGATGACATCTTCGTCGATTTCGACCAGAGTGACTTGTTCGACTGAAGGATGCTTCAGTACCTCTTCGGACGAGCCGCCATCTCCGCCACCGATAATCAGCACTTTTCCGGGTGCACTATGGGCGGTCAGCGCCGGATGAATCAGGGTTTCATGATAGACAAATTCTTCCCGTTCCGAAGTCATGTTGTAATCATCCAGGCGGAAAATCTTACCGTATTGCGGGGTGTCGAAAACAGCAATTTTCTGGTATTGAGTGTGCCATTCCCCGATATGACGGCTTGCCTTGATGTAGAAACCGATGGATTCGTTTAGCGGTTCAATGAGCATATGCGCGCCGCGATCAATTGCGTGCCTGGCAATCTCGTCCGGTTGAAAATAATCAACGACTGCGTCAAACAGTTGTTGTGCCTTGGCGCTGTTATCCGCGCTGTAGTTGCAGACATAGACGTCGAGCGTCAGGCCATTGGTTTCAGGCCATGTGTGGATTGCGAGATGTGATTCCGCCAGCACTACTGCACCGGTAAAACCTGAGTTATCGAACTGCTTGAAGATTGTGTCCATTACAGTCAACCCTGAGGTATTGACCATTTCGATGCATTTATCTTTGAATCCAGCACTGTCTAACAGGCGCTGTGGATCGCAACGGCAGCCAGCTAAATCGCCTATGAGATGCAATCCTTTCATCGCTGGATCTCCGGATTGGCGATACGGCAGTGTTCGGTTCGATGGGCGGGGTATGTTATGGTGTTACCGCTTGGCGGCGAAGTATTGGAATATTCGTTATCGTTCAACTCGTGCAAAACCCAACTTGAGCCATTCCCTGTAATACAAAGTCCGGCATTCGGTTAAGAATTCGGCATTTACCGACCGTACGCTTAGTGCAACCGGCCAATAAGTGTATCCACCGGGTGCACGCGAACCCTGGATTCTACTTGGAAGTTTCACGAATGGGAATAGTTGATTAAATTTGTTTAAGCAACTTACGCCACTCGAAGTGATATGGCTGAGGAATCCATCAGGCCTTAATCAGAGATTTAGTGTAAGACAGTTGACCAGACTAACTCAAACCGTTAAAATCGGCATCTTTCTCAAATCCCCGATAGCTCAGTTGGTAGAGCGACGGACTGTTAATCCGCAGGTCCCAGGTTCGAGCCCTGGTCGGGGAGCCAGCTAAATCAAAGCCTTATCAGACTTTCCTGTATCATCCGCATTCATAACGTGACAATATCGTGACAACGGAATAACTTTTCTATCACGTGTCGGCTCGATTCTGAATGCAGTAAACGCCAGATTCTCGGTTGCAAACTTGGCGTAACGATCTATCCTATTCTTAGACTTCCAGCCGTCCAGGTCTTTCAGTTCATCACAGCTCGTGCCAGTCCGCCGGGTCATGGGGGTAATTCTCCCCAAAAAAAATACCGGGCTATGACATCGATAAAAGCAACAGTGATTATTAATGACACAACCACCGGCAATCCAGCTGAGCCCGCCGGAAAGCCTGTTTGCGGTTTATTCAGATTGACGTAATTTGTATAACTTCAAAACTTAATTACCGGCTATGGTCATATGGTCAATCAGAATAGAGCCACATTGTTTCGAACCGCGCACGACAATGTCATTGCCGATGGCCGATATGCCCTGATACATTTCTCTCAGATTGCCGGCGATTGTGATTTCTTCCACGGGAAAACAAATTTCTCCTTGTTCAACCCAGAATCCTGAAGCGCCCCGTGAATAATCTCCGGTGACCGCATTAACACCATGACCCATCATCTCAGTGATCAGCAAGCCGGTATTCATTTTTTTCAGCAATGCAGCAAAATCAATGGGATTGTCGTTATAAATTTTCAGATTATGGGCACCGCCCGCATTACCTGTTGTTTGCATACCCAGCTTGCGCGCTGAATAGCTATTCAAAAAATAACCCTTGATTATGCCCTGTTCGACCACATGACGTTCCGCGGTAGCCACGCCTTCATCATCAAAAGCACTGCTGGCCAACCCCTTGGGCAGATGCGGCGATTCCCTGATATTGACATCCCGCGCGAAGATCTGCTGTCCTATACTGTTCATCAAAAATGAAGATTTACGATAAAGACTGCCGCCGCTGATTGCACCCGTAAAATGACCGATCAGACTCGACGCGACGGGTGCTTCGAATAATACGGGTACTTTACAGGTATCAATTTTGCGCGCACCGAGGCGCGCAACCGTTCGTTCACCCGCTTTACGCCCGATTTGCGCAACAGACTCCAGATCTTTTGCGTCACGCGCCACACTGTACCAGTAATCACGCTGTTTGGATTCGCCTTGTTCAGCAATGGCCACGCAACTGATCGTGTGCCGGGAATAAGGATAACCACCCATGAAGCCCAGGCTGTTGGCATAGACGAATTGTGATTCGTCAATACTGATACTGGCGCCTTCTGAATTGGTTATGCGTTTGTCAACCGCAAATGCCGCCTGCTCACAGTGTTTTGCAAGTTCAATGGCAGACTCAACCGACAAATCCCATGGATGGTATAAGTTCAGATCAGGAAAATTTTTGGCCATAAGCCCGGCATCTGCAAGTCCGGCGCAATCATCTTCGGCTGTATGGCGTGCGATGGACAAGGCTGCGGCAACGGTGTCGTGAATGGCTTGCTGAGAAAAATCCGAAGTACTGGCATTACCTCTTCTCTGGCCGATATAAACCGTTACAGAAAGACTCTTGTCGCGATTATATTCAATTGTTTCAACAGCATTTCTCCGCACTGTAACAGTCTGGCCGAAACCATCGGAAACATGGGTTTCGCAAGCGCTGGCACCATTTTTTGTGGCTTGTTTCAGAATATCTTCAGCGATCTGCTGAAGCCTGGAAAACGGATAAGAAAAACGTGTTTGCGTCTCTACTCTGGTATTATTATTCATATTATCTTACTCAAGATTGCAAAAGTATTGGTAGGATTGCTATAAGCGTCTGTATATAGACAGTTACGTTATGATAGCAGCATATTAGGTTTGTTTTGCACGCGTTGATGCAAAACAAATGCAAAAACACAGCTTGAAGCGTACCGCTCAAGTCCAAGATTATTTTTTAGAAATCGATTCTCGTGCAAATTAATTCAACTACACCTCCATCTGTTGATCTGGATGAAAAACCCAGTAAAACACAACAAAAAAAAGCCATGCATGCTTTGCAAAAGCTCGGAGAGGATTTGGTTGAACTCAATGACAAGCAATTGAAAGCGCTGGATATGCCTGAGCGGCTATATGATGCCATTCTTGAAATGAAGCGAATCAGCAAATTTGGCGCCCGGCAACGTCAACTGCAGTACATCGGAAAAATTATGCGTCAAATCGACGTGTCACCGATCCAGGAAAAACTCAATGCCTGGAAGCAGGCGAGTTTGCATCAAACCGCGCAACTGCATCGGATTGAACGTTGGCGCGAGCGACTACTTGCAGATGCGTCCGCGATAACGGAATTCGCGGAAAAATATCCAACTGCGGACATTAAACAAATTCGTCTGCTGATACGAAATGCGCTTAAAGAAAGAGAAACCGAGAGTCCTCCCAAAAGCTACCGCTTGTTATTCCAGATCATACAAAAAACTGCGCTGATGCCTGACAGTGAGCTATAGATTATAGATTCACCGCTCGCCTTTAAATTTCGCGGCATCCAGTATCGACCACAAATGTATAAAACCGCCCACAATCGCTGGAATAATCAGCACTGCAAAGAAATAGCATACGCTTACAACGATGAAAAAAAGAAAAGCCTGTAACAACCGGCCCTGGACCAACTGATCTAAGCCCGGTATCAGAAAACTGCATATAGCCGCAAGGACATTTCCTTCGGAGCCTTGTCCTGTCATCTTCTTATCCTTGATCGATTGTCAGTGTTCGATATTACGTCAAACGACTGTAGAACAGATTCATCATCAATACCGGTCATATTGTCAGCGAACTTTTTCCCTTGTTATTTCCAGATTTGCCCGTTTCTTCAAATGCAGTGCCGTATTATGAATCATAATCTCAAACTGTTCGAGTCCGGTTGTTGTTAAAGTCGTGTTCCGCACAATCCGGAGCGCGTTCCGGTTACGTCTGACACGGGGGTAAAAACGGTCATGTTATCCGCTATACTTTCGCGATCACCCGCGTTTGTAATAACCATTAATACTGTATTTACCAGAGGAAGTTAGCAATGAAACTCGAAACATTAGCGCTTCATGCCGGTTATAGCCCGGACCCTACGACTAAAGCCGTTGCTGTTCCAATATACCAGACCACCTCTTATGCATTTGATAATGCTCAGCACGGTGCCGATTTGTTTGATCTCAAGGTTCCCGGAAATATCTATACCCGCATCATGAATCCCACTACGGATGTGCTGGAACAGCGTGTGGCAGCGATGGAAGGCGGTGTTGCCGGATTAGCGGTTGCATCCGGCATGGCTGCTATCACCTGTACGATCCAGACACTTGCAGAAACCGGCGATAATATCGTATCCACCAGCGAGCTTTACGGCGGCACCTACAATCTGTTTGCCCACACGCTCCCTCGCCAGGGCATTGCGGTGCGCTTCGCCAGCAAAGATGATTTTGCGGCAATCGAAGCCCGGATCGATGCGCGCACTAAACTCATTTTCTGTGAATCCATCGGCAATCCATCCGGTGGTATCGCCGATATTGAAGCACTCGCTGAAATCGCCCACCGGCATGGTGTTCCGCTCGTGGTGGATAATACGGTGCCGACGCCTGTACTCTGGCGTCCGATCGAGCAAGGCGCAGATATTATCGTGACTGCGGCGACCAAATATATCGGCGGTCACGGCAATTCCATCGGTGGCGTGATCGTTGATTCGGGTAAATTCCTGTGGGCTGATCACCAGGAACGTTTTCCGCTGCTCAACACACCGGATGTTTCCTATCATGGCGTGGTCTATACGGAAGCTTTCGGCCCGGCCGCCTTTATCGGCCGTTGCCGGGTGGTGCCGTTGCGTAATATGGGTGCGGCGCTCTCACCAATGAATGCCTTTCTGCTGCTGCAAGGCCTGGAAACCCTGGTGTTGCGCATGGAGCGCATCTGCCAGAATACGTTGAAAATCGCGCAATATCTTCACACGCACAAGGCGGTATCCTGGGTCAACTATGCGGGGCTGCCCGGCCACAAAGATCATGCGCTTGCGCAGAAATACATGCAGGGACAGGCTTCGGGCATACTGAGCTTTGGGTTAAAGGCGGGCCGCGAGGGTACGCGAAGCTTCTACGATGCCTTGCAGATTTTTCTGCGCCTGGTCAATATCGGCGACTGCAAATCACTCGCTTCCATTCCCGCAGAAACCACACATCGCCAATTGAACGCGGAAGAATTAAAATCCGCAGGCGTTTCCCCGGAAATGGTCCGGCTATCGATCGGCATCGAGCATATCGATGATCTGATCGCCGATCTTGACCAGGCTTTGAGCAAAACCTGAAACTGAACATGACAAATGATCCCGATGGCGCTGGCGACAGCGTTTCGCCAACTATAAAAAAGCGCTGGCTCAGCTCAAAGAAGCCGTCACGCTCAGCAGGCAACGACCGTTATCTCGGTTAGAAAAGCTGGGCGTTATACAAGCCTTAGAATTTACGCATGAACTGGCATGGAATGTACTCAGGAATTTTCCTGAGGATCGAGGATGGCCATGATCCAAAGCAGAAACAGCGCATCCCATACCTATGATGAACTACCGCCGAGCGACTGGTTACATCAATCATCAACGATTATTTTCCGCGATTTGAGGATATGCAAACAGAAATGGAAAAATATCTGACATGAACACCCAAACAGTCTCGGCAGGCGAATTAGGTCTGTCATGAACCACATCGACAAGCTCAACAGTGTTTTCAGGCAACATAACGCCATCGACGCGGTGCTGATCTATGGCTCACGCGCAAAAGGTAATTACCGCTCCGGCTCTGACATCGATCTGGCTATCAAGGGCTCCACGCTGACGTTCGCTGAATTAATGCAAATTGAAGACCAGATCGATGGTCTGTATCTGCCTTACACCGTGGGTTTGTCCCAGTACAATCAGCCCACCCATCCTGATCTGATTGCCCATATCGACCGGGTAGGGATTGTGATTTATGACGGGTATGCCGTCGTCAGAGAAAAGTCTGGACAAGTACACGGTGGATGCAACGTCAAGCATACAGAACGTAGGGCGGATGCCCGCAGGGTGATCCGCCAATCAAAGTGACGAAACATCGCCATTCGTCACTGTGTAAATTTCACGTATTGGAGTCCGATCATGGTTTTTATACGGTGAAACCCGTTCCGGTTCCGTTTTACGCGGGTTAAAATCCCGCAGTTATGGCATCCGGCAGGAAATCGTCCACAGTACCCACCAGCATAATGGAATTACCATCATAAAAATAAATTTGATCGTCTCGCTCGCCCAACGCATTGCCATTTTCATATATCCGGGCGTAGTAACCCAGAATATCCTGCGAATCCGGATGATTGGGGAAGAGATCGGCATAAACACTTTCCGCCCAGTTATATAGCCGGTCAGCAATCGGCAGAATGGGCGGTGTGGGTGGTTCCAGTGGTTCCAGCGATTCCGGTGGTTCCGGTGGAATAATCCATTCAATCGCATGGCCATCGGCATCGTAGCGCTTCGCGTATACATCAGAATTGCCATCCTGATCATAAGAATTCCAACTCACCACGAATCCACCATTGGCAAGTGCTGCGACTGAAGGGTTAAGTTGATCGTTGGCTGTTGTGGTGTTGACGCGAAATTCGTCGCCCTGTGCTTCGCCTGCGGAATCATAGCGCTGTGCGTATACGCCATAACCATCGCCATCCTGGCCATCAGACATCCAGGCCATTACGAATCCGCCATCGGCGAGTGCTGTGATTGATGGACTCATTTGGTCACCGGCTGTTGCGGTATTGACGCGAAATTCATCGCCTTGTGCATCACCGTTGGCAGTGTAGCGTTGTGCGTATATGCTGGCAGAGTTGTCGTGATCCCGGCCATAAGATTGCCAACTCACCACAAATCCGCCATCGACAAGTGCCGCGATCGATGGGCTTATTTGACTGCCGGTGGTATATGTGTTGATTAATATGTCTGTAATCATGATTCCTCCTTTTTAACCCTTGCAGTTAATTTGTTCAAAAAACAAACCCATTAATTACCATTCGTTTAATGGTAGATTCAGCCTGAAATAGTGAGGAATAGTGTGCATCAAACGCACTCCTGCGAAAATAGGCAATTAGGCCTATGCCTTTAGACATAAAGATACTGTCAGACCTAAACAGCAGGAGTAGCAGGGAAGTGAAAAACGGTATTGAGTATTTATCGGCCTGGAGACTGAGTC
>CAZTCY010000035.1:0-28177 GCA_964612715.1 uncultured Nitrosomonas sp.
CAGATGTAGGCAGACCTACAATTCCTAACATTCTGGGTTTTCAGAACAAAATAGGCTTGATGGATATTTTGATTGAAGATTCGATTGATGTGGCCGATGTGCTCATGAAGACCAGTATTGAAAAATTGAGTTTGATTTCAGTAGGATCCGTGCATCCGCACGCAACGGAGTTATTGGCAAGCCAGGCCATGCTGATGTTGCTCGACGAATTGGCACAGCGGTATAACGACAGAATTGTGATTTTTGATTCCCCACCTGTATTATTGACCAGTGAGGCGCGTGTCCTGGCTGAACGTATGGGACAAATAGTACTGGTTGTCGAGGCAGAACGAACGGCGCAACAAACACTTAAACATGCAATTAGTCAATTCGGCGCAAGTTCTGATATCAGCCTGATTTATAACAAAGACAGAACTTTTTCGGATAATGAATACCATGGTTATTATTATTCATGAAATGCCTCGTTCAGCCCAGTAATCAACGTGTACGCCTGCATCTTTGTTGCGTATCGGCGTTATTACTGCTGTTTCCTCTATGTCTTGCTGCCGCAGAGATTAGTATCAGGCCTTTGTTAAACGTCAGTGAAACCTATACCGATAACGTCAGTGTAGGTTTGACCGGTGGTGCAGGGGGAGCGGGCGGCGGATTTGGTTTGGGTGGAGGATTCGGTGTTGGCGGAGCAGGGAGTAAGAAAAGTGATCTGATTACACAAATTAATCCGGGTGTGACTGTCAGCGGTACCGGGCAGCGTTTTAATCTTAACGCCCAGTATATGATGAATAATCTGATTTTTGCCAGAAATAATGATTTTACAAGAATCAGGCATATGTTGAATGCTGACGCTAATACCGAAATTATAAGAGATTTGTTTTTTGTTGAAGGTAATGCACTCATAGCGCAGCAGAATATTGGTCTGCTGGGCCCGCAGACTGACAGTAATATTTTTGCGACTGGCAACCGTGCCACAATTCAAGTTTATTCAGTAAGTCCATATCTCCGCTATCGGTTCCAGAATTTTGCTTCGACTGAAATTCGTTATACTCGAAGTATTGTAGAAGGCGGGATATTTGGTTTTCGTGACAGTCAGAGAAATAGCTTTCAACTTGGTTTAAACAGCGGCAGTTCGTTTACCAAATTGACCTGGGGATTGAACTACAGTAATCAGATGGTTCATTTGAGTGGAGTTGACCGCGATATTGAATTTGAACGTTCTATTGCAAACTTTCGTTACCATTTGACCAGGAGGCTTAGTTTAACGTCTTCAGGCGGTTATGAGAGAAATAGCTTTGTATCCATTCGTGGTCAAACAAGTCTTCCTACATGGACAGCTGGATTTATATGGTCGCCCAATCGACGAACGAATGTACAGTTTAGCGCAGGGCAAAGATTTTTTGGCGACACTTATTTAGGCGAAATCAACTATAGTAAAAGGTTGCTGAATGTGCGTGTCTTATATGCGGAAGATATCACGACATTTAATCAGCAAGCCGGTGCTTTTGGCGCTTTTGGCGCACTTGATGCGAATATATTGGGTGGTTTGGGATTGCAAAATTTATTGGGCTTGACCAATTTTCTGACTAACCGTGTTTTTTTGCAAAAGCGCTTTAATGCTACTGTTGCTCTCAATGGTTCAAGAAATGATCTATCGTTGAATCTGTTTAGTATTTCAAGAACCCCTTATAGCTCCGCGGATCTTGATGCTGATTTGATCGGTTTAGGTAATCTTTTTCTCTTTGATAACACTAAACAGATGGGCGGTAGTATTGCCTGGAATTATAAAATCTCGCCCCGTACCGCTTTGAACACAACATTCAGTTATCTAAGATTCGATTTTTCCGGTTCAAGTGGAACCAATGATAATTTAGTTTTTTCTACAAGTCTTAATAGAGATTTTGATGCGGATTTGCGGGGTTCACTGGAATATCGCCGTATTGACCGGCTCTCTGATCTACAGGTAGGTGGTGGAAATATCGGGCAATCTGCGAATGCTGTAACAGTATCTTTAACTAAGAATTTTTAATGGATCGAATGCATGTATGAATCGTTTTATGGCTTCAGTGCTAAGCCGTTTCAACTGAGGCCTGATCCCACGTTTTATTATGATAGTAAGGGTCACAGAAGAGCAATGGCTTATCTGGAATACGGGCTTTCTCAGGGTGAGGGATTCATTGTTCTCACAGGTGAGGTGGGCGCCGGTAAAACGACATTAGCGCGAAATCTGTTTCGCAGTCTCGAATCAAAAAAAATAGTTGCAGCTCAGATCGTGAATACGCATGTCGATTCAAATGATATTTTAAAATTGGTTGCAGCCGCTTTTGGCCTGCCCTATGTTGAATTGTCAAAGGCTGCACTGTTGCTTGAGCTTGAGCAGTTTCTACGGCGTTGTTATCAGCAAGGCAAACGTGTCTTATTAGTTGTAGATGAAGCACAGAATCTTTCCCGGCAGACTTTAGAAGAACTCAGAATGCTGTCTAATTTTCAAATGGATGATGCCCCCTTACTGCAGACATTCTTACTGGGTCAGCCCGAGTTCAGGAAAATTCTGTTGGATCAGAATATGCAACAGCTCAGACAGAGAGTGATTGCAACCTATCATTTGGGACCGATGGATGAACTGGAAACAAAGGCTTATATTGAACATCGTTTGAAAACTGTAGACTGGAATGATGATCCGGTTATCCATGATGCGGCTTACGAATTAATTCATCAATATTGTGGCGGTGTGCCGCGAAAAATCAATCTGTTTTGCGATCGGATGTTCATGATGGGCTGTCTGGAGGAATTGCATCATTTTGGGGAAAAAGAAGTTAATGATGTTATTAACGATTTTCAGCAAGAATTTAATGCTTCCAAGCTTACAACATCTGATACAAATACGGATGCAACAACAGCTGTGATGAACGTTCAGCTTGAGAAGACTGATCTGGAGAGGATGGAGAACCGGCTGAGCAGAATGGAAAGATCCGTTCTATTTGTGCTCGATTTGCTGAAACAGAATTTGTCCTTTGGAAGTATGAAGGATGATCTCAATAAAAGATAATTGATTGCACACTCATGAATAAAAATTCCCCCCCTGTTATTAACGCGATGACAATTGATGTGGAAGACTATTTTCAGGTTTCCGCCTTTGAGCCGTATATTCCAAGAAGTTTGTGGGACAGTATGCCATGCAGAATAGAATCCTGTATGGACAGGATTCTTGATTTGCTTGATCAGAAGCAAATCAAAGCGACCTTTTTTACCCTGGGGTGGATAGCTGAGCGTTATCCGCAAATGATCAAACGTATGGTTGATAACGGTCATGAACTCGCCAGCCACGGATGGGGGCACAGACGGGTTACTGAGCTCAATCCAGCTGAATTTAGAGAAGATATCCTCCGCAGCAAATCCTTGCTTGAGGATATCAGTGGCCAAACGGTTATAGGTTATCGCGCCCCCAGTTTTTCAATCAACAGTCAGAATTTATGGGCTTTGGATAGTCTGGCTGAAGCAGGGTATCGTTACAGCTCCAGCATTTATCCTGTACAACATGATCACTATGGTATGCCTGATTCCCCACGTTTTGCATATTATCCCAGAGGTGAAAATGGTGTGTTAGAAATCCCGGTTACGACAGTACGCTTATGGGGACGGAATTTGCCGGCTGCAGGCGGCGGATTCTTTCGCTTCTGGCCTTATGTTCTTTCAAAATGGTTTATTAATAGAATAAATCTTTTTGAATCACAGGCAGTCATATTCTATTTTCATCCTTGGGAAATTGACGCTGATCAGCCACGTCAAAGTGGTATCAGCTTAAAAACCCGTTTCCGCCATTATCTTAATTTACACCGCATGGAAGAAAGACTGAATGCACTGACAAGCGATTTTAAATGGGATAGGGTTGACAAGGTTTTTCTTTTAAAACAGGCGTAGATAAAGATGTCTGAACATACTTCCGGTTCTAATCTGGATACGGCGGCACCCGTGGTCATACGTGAGATGCAGGCGGGAGATGAGGCGCGCTGGGACCACTTTGTAGAGACCCATCCCGATGCAACATTTTTTCATCGATCCGGTTGGAAAACGGTGATTGAAAAAGCGTTTGGACACAAAACCTGGTTTTTATATGCAGAAAGTAATGGGGAATTGCAAGGGGTATTACCCTTGGCGGAAGTGAATAGTTTGTTATTTGGACATTCACTCAGTGCATTGCCATTTTGCGTTTATGGCGGTGTCGTAGCAAGAAATGATCTCGTCCGTGAACAACTTGAACATGCAGCTCAAGATCTGGCGGAGCGATTGAAAGTCGATTATCTGGAATTTCGTAATTTTCATAGCGTACACGCTGATTGGCCACATAAAGATCTTTATGTCACTTTCCGTAAGGAAATAGATCCGGATATCGATAAGAATCTGCTTGAAATACCGCGCAAACAGCGCGCGATGGTCCGGAAGGGAATTAAGTATGATCTTGCGGGTGAAGTGGATCAGAATATTGATCGTTTTTTTTATGCTTATTCGAGCAGCGTACATCGATTGGGAACCCCGGTTTTTGCAAAAAAATACTTTCAGTTGCTTAAGAGCACATTTGCTGAGGACTGCGAACTCTTAACCATAGTAAAAGACGGTAAAACAATCAGCAGCGTCATGAGTTTTTATTTCCGGGATGAGGTGCTGCCTTATTATGGTGGTGGCACTGAAGAGGCCAGACAATTTGCCGCAAATGATTTTATGTATTGGGAGCTGATGCGACGCAGTTGCGAGAGAGGCTGTAAGCTTTTTGATTTTGGACGCAGTAAACGCAATTCAGGATCATATAGTTTCAAAAAAAACTGGGGTTTCGAGGCGCAGCCGCTACATTATGAATATCGATTGATTAATTCATCTGAAGTGCCGGATCATAATCCGGCAAACCCTAAATACCGGTTTTTCATTAGAGCCTGGCAGAAAATACCCTTGGTTGTGGCCAATTTCATTGGACCACATATTGTTAAAAACCTGGGTTAGCGCGCGGCATGGAAGATCTTCTCTATCTGACGCATAGAATACCTTACCCGCCTAATAAGGGAGATAAGATTCGTTCGTATCATCTGCTCAAATATCTGAGTCAGCACTATCGCGTTCACTTGGGTACGTTTGTGGATACTGAGGAAGACTGGCAGTATGCAGAAAATATTAAAGAGTGGTGCGATGAAATCTGCCTGATTAAGCTTGATCCCAAGATTGCGCGTCTGCGTTGTTTTTCCGGGCTTGTTGCGGGAAGCCCCTTAACGTTGCCATTTTATTGGGATAGAAAATTAAAGCAATGGATTGATGATTTATTCAAGGCAAAATCCATCACAAAAATTATCGTCTTCTCAGCTGCAATGACGCAATACGTCAGACACATACATTCTGCACGGCGTGTTATTGATTTTGTTGATATTGATTCTGATAAGTGGAAGCAGTATGCACAGACCAAGTCCTGGCCGCTGCGCTGGATTTATAAGCGCGAGGCGGAGTTGTTACTCAACTATGAAAAAGCGATTGCGCAAGAATTCGATAAATCGACATTTGTTTCCATGAAAGAAGCAACACTTTTCAAAATGCTGATGCCCGAGGCTGCTGATAAGGTAGATTATTTTAATAACGGTGTGGATGTGGATTATTTTTCTCCGGTACATCAATTACCCAATCCATATGCCGTAAATGACCGTATTCTTGTATTTACTGGTGCCATGGATTATTGGGCTAATGTTGATGCTGTAGAGTGGTTTGCTCAAAAGATTTTTCCGGTTGTGCGCTCGCAGATTGCGGATATCCAGTTTTATATTGTCGGTAGCAATCCGACTGCCAGAGTAAAGGCCTTGGCAAATATACCTGGTGTTACCGTTACTGGTCGAGTTGAGGATGTAAGACCCTATCTGAAATATGCGTCTATGGCAGTTGCCCCCTTGCGGATTGCACGCGGCATACAAAATAAGGTACTTGAAGCAATGGCCATGGGGAAAATAGTTGTCTTATCTCCTCAGGCAATGGAGGGTATACAGGCTACAGATGGTGAGGAACTCTATGTGGCTGCTGATGAGAAAGCATTTGCCAGTACAGTTATAAACCTGGTTGCTGAAGAACATAATGTGAACGCGAATGCGGCAAGAGCACGCATTTTATCGGATTACACCTGGCCAGCCAGTCTCGCGCGCTTCGATCAATTATTAATGCCCACATAGCAAGGCGATAAAAGCATGAATAGCTCGGTTTCCTCTGAATATCTCGGCAAAAATCCTGCAAATAGGGCTTTTTCTTTAACGATACTGGCGATAGTCGCAATCCTGTTGATTTATTACCAGACGGTATGGTCAATGGTTGCGACTTGGTATAGATCGGATACCTATGCACACGGTTTTCTTATTCTACCGTTCGTAATTTATATGATCTGGACTAAGCGCCACAGTATAAGTGCACTGAAACAGCAACCCAGTCCTACGGCATTAATAGGTTTATGCGCGCTCGGTTTTTTATGGCTGGTGGCCGAGTTGGCGAGTGTACAGGTTGTTGCACAATACGCGCTGGTTGCTATGTTGCCACTGATTGTTGCCGTTATTCTGGGGTACAGGATCATGTTTGCCATGGCGTTTCCGTTGGCTTATCTGTTTTTTGCCGTACCATTTGGCGAGATTCTTATTCCGCCACTGATCAATTTCACAGCTGATTTTACTGTTGGAGCGTTGCAACTCAGTGGTATTCCCGTTTATCGAGAAGGTACTTTCATTTCACTTCCAACGGGTAATTGGTCCGTTGTAGAGGCCTGTAGTGGTGTGCGTTATTTGATTGCGTCTGTTACGTTGGGCACACTGTATGCTTATCTGACTTACCAAAGTTTAAGTAAAAGACTGATCTTTATAGCGTTATCAATCCTTGTGCCGATTCTTGCGAACGGTGCTCGTGCCTATTTAATCGTAATGACTGGACACCTCAGCGGTATGACGGTTGCCGTTGGTGTGGATCATCTCATTTATGGTTGGATCTTTTTCGGTCTTGTTATGCTGGCGTTATTCTGGGTAGGTGCTTTCTGGCGTGAAGATATAGTCAATAAGCATGATGTGTATCCAAAACAGAAGCAGCTGGATATGATTGAGAACAGATTACCCGCAACTTCTACCAGAACCACGGTTATCACTTTATGTGCTGTGATTGTGATTGGTTTGATATGGCCAACATATGCAACCTATCTCGATCGTGATTCTGATGAGCGTAGGTATGGTTCTTTTGATTTGATATTGCCGGAATATAACTGGCAGTTTACCGAACAATCCGTTTCTAATTGGGCACCGATTTATGTTGGAAATCCAGGTAAATTTTCTCAACACTATGTCAACAAAGAAAATAACACTGTAAGCTTATTCATCACTTATTATCTAACTCAAAGACAAGGCGATGAATTGATCAATTCAGGGAATATATTAGTTCCCGAGATGGATTTAACATGGCGAATAATCAATGAAACAAAAGAATCCGTTGAGATCAATTCGAAAAATATTACGGTGCGTCAGACTCAATTGAAATCATTTTCAACCAATTTATTGGTCTGGAGCTGGTATATTCTCGGCGAAAATGAAGCCACAACAAGCCCATACATTGCAAAAGTGATTTTGGCCAAAAATAAATTATTGACAGGCAAAGCATTGGGCGCTGAAGTAATCATTGCAGCATCCTACAATGTTACTCCCGATGAAGCGAAACCTATTCTGAAACAATTTCTTGCCGATACACTGACCAGTATAGCGAACAGTTTGGCGGAAGTGAGCGGCAACGATACTTGATTTGCCAGGAATTTTAAATCATTACAGATTAGACCGATTTAAAGATCAATAAAAGTGCATGTTCTCATGCGCGGATACTATGAAGAATCCACCTTTAATCGCACATATCATTCATCGTTTGGATGTCGGTGGACTGGAAAATGGATTGGTAAATCTGATTAATAGAATACCTTGTAGTCGTTACCGACATGCCATTATCTGTCTGGAAGACTATACAGACTTTCGCAGAAGGATTGCCAGAGATGATGTCAGTGTCTTCGCGTTGCACAAACGCGCGGGCTATGATTTACAGTTATATTTCAAGCTTTATAAACTATTGCGGCAATTAAATCCGGATGTCGTACATACCCGTAATCTGGCAACACTGGAGGCTCAGCTTGTGGCTGCAGTCGCAGGAATCAAGATTCGTATTCATGGCGAGCATGGTCGTGACATAACCGATCTGAAAGGGGAGAATTTTAAATATAATCTGTTGCGCCGCGTGATTTACCCCTTTGTCAATCGATTTATAACGGTCAGCAAAGATCTGGAAGTGTGGCTGGTTAATCAATTAGGTGTTTCGCCTGATCGGATCATTCAAATCTATAACGGTGTTGATAGTGACCGGTTTTCCACAACATCATCTCAGACCATTGAACATGGTCCGGAAGGATTTTTCACTGGAGATGCCTTTGTCGTCGGCAGTGTGGGTAGAATGGAAGCGGTCAAGGATTATCCGACTTTGATACGTGCGTTTATTCATCTTCTTAAAGCGATGCCGGACGCCAGAAAAAATCTACGGCTTGTCATTGTCGGTGATGGAAGTTCACGTAAAAAATGCCTGAGAATGGTTTGCGAGTCCGGATTTGAACAGTTTATCTGGTTACCTGGGGAGCGGTCTGATATCCCGAATCTCATGCAAAATATGGATTTGTTTGTGCTTCCCTCATTGGGTGAGGGAATTTCAAACACAATACTGGAAGCCATGTCCTGCGGTTTACCGGTTGTGGCGACGCGAGTTGGCGGTAATGTTGAACTAATCGATGAAGCACAATCTGGTGTTTTGATTGAACCGGGAGATGAGATTGCTTTGAAGGACGCCCTCTTAAAATATTATATCGAACCAGAATTATTGGAAAAACATGGAAAGTTTGCGCGAAATAAAATTAAAACACACTTTTCCATGCCAGCGATGATTGAAAGCTATATCAGTGTATATGATCATCTGTTAGGCCAAACCCAATAGATAGGTTATAGCTGAAAAGAGGTTGTGCATGTATTGCCTCAATTATTTTTGTAATGAAATTTTACCCTTGTTCCTGATCAAATGAAAAATAATCTGAAAAGTACAGATAAACGTATTTATGCCATGAACATCCCTGGTTTTGATGTGAATGATTTTGGCAAGCCGATCATAAAGCGCGACAATAAAAGCTTATATGCATTTGGTCATCTTATACGCTGTACTGAACAGCTCATTCTTGATTTATTTGGTCGTGGGTTATTGTCGGGAACGACGCATACATGCCTGGGGCAAGAATTGTGTCAAATGGCTGTTGTTCGGGCATTAAATGACGCCGATGATGTTGTGTTATCCAATCACCGCAATCACGGTCATTTTCTGACTTATAGCGGTGATTTTCTAGGTCTGGTTGCTGAGGTTATGGGTAGAGAAGCAGGTGTCTGCAGTGGCTATGGTGGTAGTCAGCACATCGCGTTTCGACATTTTCACAGCAACGGTGTTCAAGCGGGTATGACGGGGATTGGTGCCGGTATTGCACTGGCAAGAAAATTAAGCAGTAGTGAAGGTATTGTGAGTGCAATAATTGGTGATGGCACCATGGGTGAAGGATTACTGTATGAAAGCATGAATTTGGCCTCAATCTGGAAGGTATCCATGCTTTATGTCGTAGAAAATAATGGAATTGCACAAACAACGCCGACGAGTGAAACCATTGCCGGTACGATTATCGATCGTGGAAAAGCATTTGATCTGAAGTCTTGGAGTCTGGATGATGCCTCTGTGGATTTCATGCGCGAAGTAGAGGATGTGGTCAATGAAATGCGTGAACATAAGGGGCCGGGTTTGCTGGAGATCAAAACCTGTCGACTGGGACCGCATAGTAAAGGGGATGATTTAAGAGATCCTGAAGAGAAAAGAAGAATAGCTGAGAGAGATCCTTTGTCGATGCTTGCAAGCACACTGACTGAAGCAGAATGTGTTGAAATTGAAGAAAGAAATGTTGCGTTTCTGAAGGAAATTGAGGAAGTGGCACTGGCATCACCCGAGTCAAATTTTATTACGCTTCCCGAGCATATTCACCGTTCAAGGCTGATTGATAAAATCCCATCTCTGGAAGCAGAATTCGGTAATGTACGTGGTGCAATAAATGCGGCATTACATCGTCTACTTGTGCATACCAATGATGTGATGATTCTCGGTGAAGATCTGCATGAACCCTATGGTGGCGCATTTAAGGTAACCGCGGGTCTTTCCGGAGCTTTTCCTGAACGTGTTATTTCTACGCCGATTAGCGAAGCGGGTATCACTGGCGCGGGGATCGGTTTGTCCATGTCGGGTTATCGTACAATTGTGGAGATCATGTTTGCCGATTTTCTAACGTTGTGCATGGATCAAATCTACAATCATGCAGTCAAGTTTCCGGGTATGTTCAAGGATTGTGAGGTACCGGTGATTATCCGCGCGCCATGCGGAGGACGAAGAGGTTATGGTCCGACACATAGTCAAAGTCTCGAGAATCTTTTTATTTCAGTACCGGGACTGACTGTACTGTACGGTAGTCATCGTCATAATGTAGGACAGTTACTGATAGATGCCGTGGCAAACTGGCCTAACCCGACTATTTTTCTTGAACATAAACTGCTTTATGGCGAAAAGCAATCGCCAGGAAAATATAAAATCATAATTCCGGACCCATCTGATCCGGGTGCGGAATTATTTCCGACGATACGTAGTGGACATGATGAACCCGATGTGACACTGGTAAGTTTTGGTGGTATGTTGCCCTATGTGGAACGTGCAGCCGAACATTTAGAATCCGAAGAAGAACTTGAGACTGAAATTATCGTGCCGTCGATGTTATCACCGTTACCCAGGCAAACTTTACTGAATGTATTGTTAACCCGGCAGCGCATCATGGTCATTGAAGAATCGCATCATGAGTTCGGTTTTAGCGCTGAATTACTTGCTTGTTTGATGGAAAGCGGCTTCAAGGGGCAGGCGGTTCGTCTCGGTATGCCCCCGGTTCCGATTGCTTCTGCACGGAGTTTGGAACAGAATCAATTGCTTGACGAGAATATTATTATTAATAATGTACTTGATCTGTTTTAGATCATTGAAAAAAGGAATTTGTTAATGGCTACGCCTGTACATGTGCCGAGAATAAATAATAATGATGATGAAGTGAAACTGGTTGCGCTTGAAATTTCCGTGGGCGATCATGTTGAAAAGGCGCAAGTTATTGCTCAAATTGAAACGGATAAGGCAGTTGTCGATATAGAATCACCCGCTTCAGGGTATGTGTTGGCTGTTTATGGTGAGCAGGAAGAAATGCTGACTGTAGGCAGTATTTTTGTTTGGCTGGGTGCAAGTGCTGATGAGAAATTGCCGGAATCAGTTAACACAACGTGCCATAAAACTGTTTCGGTTCAAACTAACATGCCTACAGCAAAAGCACGTGCGCTATTGCGTAGATACGGCATGGATGCCGGCGAAATACCAGTCAGCGGTGAGAGATTGCAAGTGATCGATATTGAAAATTATCTTAAATCACAGAATCGATCAATTGAAGATGACGGGCATGCTATAGCTGTTAAGCCTAAAGAAATAAAACCGGTCATTGCCGGAACGGCAATGAAGTTGGAAAGTTTCGAGCGTGGTATGGTGTCGACGGTAACCTGGCATCGGGATATGGCCGTTCCCGGTTACATTGAAGTCGCGTATGAACAGTCTGTGTGGAAAGACTATGCGCAGTCATTTATGCACGAACATGGATTGCTGCTTGATCCTTTGCTGTCGCTGATGGCCTGGCGGTTGGTGGAAATCGCTGTGGAAACACCTCGTCTTAATGCAACCCTATGGAATTCAATGCGCTATGAATATGAGCACGTGAATCTCGGGTTTACTGTACAAGCAGGCAATATACTCTATTTAGTTGTGATGCAAAAATCAAATGAATCCGACGAGTTATCTTTTGTTAACAAAATGGTGGATTTGCAACGAAAGGCAGCGGCACATCAACTCAAGCCTGATGAATTGGAGAATGCGACGATCGGTTTTTCCAGCATGTCACGCTGGAATGTTGAACGGCATGTGCCGATACTGCCACCTAATACAGCACTGATGATTGCACACACGGTGAATGCGCAAGGATTAGGTGTGTTGGGTGCTTCCTATGATCATCGCGTATTAAATGGCGGGGATGTTGTTAAGATGTTAAAAAAACTCAGTAAACCAAAATCAACTGTAAAATAATGAATGGGTATCCGGACATGAAACTTGATAAAACCGCGATTGAAGCCGAAGTGAAAAATAAGATTATCGAAATTGCCGATGCGCTCGGATGTGATGCAAGCGGTTTACAGCCGGGTGATATTATTCCGGCAACAGGTTTTATTGATTCAGCAGGACTGCTGGAGCTTGTTGCATGGTACGAATCATTTTATGACATCAAAATAGAAACGGCTGAGATTACGATTGACAATCTGGGCACACTTTCGGCAATGGCTGATTTTCTGTTACAGCGCAAAGGTTTGTTATAGTCGCTTTGATTTCCTGAATATAATCCATCAGTCATGTCACAAATTACCGTAGAGCCTGTCACGTTTGAAGTGCTTCATGAATTTGCGCAATTTCTGCACAATCATCTGCGTAACGATCGCTTACCTGAGCAATGGGCGTCCGAATTAAGTGAAGACTGGAACGAAGAACGCCCGAATTATGGTTTTATTCTTCGTGATGCAGGGCAGGTTGTCGGTGGAATTGGTGCATTTTATAAATCTCGTGTCATTCACGGTCATACGGAAAAGTTTTGTAATATCACCAGCTGGTGTGTACTGGATCAATACAGACAACATAGCATGCGGCTGGCAATGGCGATTATCAGTCAGCCGGATTATCATTTTACAGATTTCACACCGACCAAAGTGGTCAGCGCAACATTAAAATTCTTTAAATTTGAACCATTGGATGAGCGTGTAGCCGTAATGCTGAACCTGCCGTGGCATCCTTTCAATCAATGCAAGGTTTTGCATTCTTCTGCAGATATAGCGCAGTCACTTACGGGGCAGGCACTGAGGATCTATAAGGATCATGCCATTTTTCCTTGGCTGGAACATCTGCTTGTGGGTGAGAATGGACAATACTGCCATATCATTTACAAGAAAATACAATTCAAGGGAATGCCGGCAGCCTTGATCTATTATTTAAGCAATTCCGAAATCTTCAATGCATATTCTCGATATGTTTCGACGCATCTTCTGATGCGGGGATATATCAGCACACACGTGGAACTTCGCTTTCTGAGGAAAATACCCTGGCCTGCAAAAATTCGTTCAGGCTTTAACGCGAAGCTGTTTCTCAGCAAAACACTTTCACATCACGATATCGATTATTTGTATTCCGAATTAGTGGCACTGGATTTGTAATTCTCAATACGTGCAAAATATGCCAGCAATTTGGATCAGTGATCGTGATCACAGGATTGTTCATTTAATCGCACCCAGCTGCAATGCGCGCTTTCTTGATTGTTCTCGTGTTTCGGATGAAGCAGGAGAAGATTCGGATTCCAGCCATCCCTGCAGATTGGATTGAGCGATATCGGCCAGTGCGGTTATCCAGTCCTCGTGTTCGTTGAGACAGGGAATATAGTGATAGTCTTTACCGCCGGCTTCAGTAAAGATTTTTTTTCCTTCAATCGCGATTTCTTCGAGGGTTTCGAGGCAATCAGAAACAAATCCCGGGCAAACGATATCGATCCGCCGGGTTTGAGCTTTACCGAGATTTTCCAGAGTCTCTGCTGTATAGGGTTGCAGCCATTGCGCGCGGCCAAAACGGGACTGAAAGCAAATCTGGTATTGTGAGTGATCCAGATTCAGCGCTTCGGCCAGCAGGCGTCCTGTTTTTTGACAGAAACAATAATACGGATCGCCTTGCTCGAGGTTTTTACGGGGTACACCATGAAAACTGATAATCAATTTGTCCGGCTGCCCGTGTTGTTTCCAATAGTCGCGGATGTTCTGTGTCAGCGCAGCGATATAACCCGGATGATCGTGATATTGCTTGACGGTGCGGATGGCAGGCATATTCCGCATTTGGTTCAACGCGGCAAAAACGGCATCCATGGCCGCGGCTGTACTGCTCGCGGCGTATTGCGGGAACAATGGAATAACAAGAATACGGTCGCAACCCGCATTATGCATCTTATTCAGCACACTGGCGACCGATGGATTGCCAATATTCATAGCATATTCAACAACCAGCCGGGCGTTCAAGGCATTGTGCAATTTTTCCGCCAATAACGCCGTTTGTCGCTCGGTATGAACTCTCAGAGGTGAACCTTCCGGCGTCCATATTAATGCATACTTTTCAGCCGATTGCCTGGGTCTGAACGGTAAAATAAAGCCATGCAATACCGGCCACCAGATTATACGTGGAATTTCAATGACACGTGGATTGCTCAGGAATTCTCTCAGGTAGGGCCGCAGTGCTGCTGCAGTCGGTGAATCCGGCGTGCCGAGATTGATGAGTAGAATGCCGATGCTTTCAGGTGAACCATGTTGATAATCGGATTCAGCGTTCATAATTTGGGAATCGGGTGGGTTAGATCGGATAACGGTTTGTTAGATTGGATGCATCACTGTTGTGCGAGACTGCTGGAAAGCAGTTTTGCGGTGATGTCAACAATCGGAATAATGCGTTCATAAGCCATGCGCCTGGGTCCGATGACGCCGACTGTTCCTACCACAGCGCCTTCCATCTCATAAGACGCTGTAATCACACTGAAATCATCAAGTGCTGTAATATCGGATTCTCCGCCAATGAATATTTTCACGCCGTGGGCATGCCGGCTGAGTTCAAGAAGTTGCAGCAATTTGGTTTTACGTTCAAAAATCTCGAAAAGATTTTTGAGGCTGGTTATATTCTCTGAAGTGTCAAGCATGTCGAGCAATTTACGTTCCCCGGCGAGCACGACAACTTCGCTGTTTTCATTTACGGCGGCGCCACCGGCTTCAATCGCTGCACTCATCAGGCAGATCATGTCTTGGCGGAGTTGTTTAAGCTCTTTGTGAATACGGCTGCGGATTTCATCCAGTGTACAGCCGGCATAATGCTGATTGATGAAATTGCCGGCTTCGATCAGATCGGACTGGCTGTAAGTAATGTCAGTAAATATAATTCGGTTCTGCACATCACCTTCAGGGGTAACGATAATCAAAAGAATCCGCTTTTCCGACAATGCCATGAATTCGATATAGCGGAAAACCGCACCGGTGCGTTTGGGTGTAACGACGATACCTGTAAAATGCGTCAATTCGGACAGCAGTTGCGATGCCAGGTTGGCGAGACGTGACGGATTATCCGGTAATAATTGGTTTTCCAGATGAATAAGTTCATCTTCCCTGAGTGATTTGATGACCAGGAGTTCATCGACAAAAAAGCGGTATCCTTTGGCTGTCGGCACTCTGCCTGCAGACGTGTGCGGACTCATCACCAGCCCTATTTCTTCCAGATCGGCCATGACATTGCGTATTGTGGCGGGGCTTAATTCCAGTCCGGAAAACTTGGAAAGCGAACGCGATCCGACAGGCTGTCCTTCGTGGATATAGCGTTCTACCAGTGTTTTTAATAGTATTTGGGCACGTTCATTAAGCATAGGTTAATTTTACAACATTCTGTGAATATTAATGCCGTCTTTGTGTTTTGCAGACAGTGTATTCCGTTACTTCCTCATAATAGTGCTAATATGAACTTGTCGGCATTTTTCCGTTGCTGTAAATCCAGTCCCGGTTTTTGATTGTAGAAGTTGCGAAAAATTTCAATCGAACCGGTTTTGAATTAATGATTCTACTGTGTTTGAATAAAAGCGCGTCAATGGTTTTATGGGTTGTATCTTACTCATGTAACGGTAAAATGAACGTTGAAATGCAAGTAACTGAGATATAACATTTAATCTTTCCGGCGTGTTTTCATTATTTTTTAATATTCGGCAATGAGTTATCCATTTAAATCGATAGCGTTGATCGGCAAGCATAATAATCAGGAAATTGCAGTACTAATACTTGATCTTGCCGAGTATCTGACAGGATTGCAATATGAAGTGTATATCGACCACTTGACTGCGTCCTATATGTCTACGGATACATACAAAGCGTTGACACTTGAAGAAATTGGGCGACAGGCTGATCTCGCTGTTGTTATGGGCGGTGATGGCACCATGTTGAATATTGCGCGCATACTGGCTTCATACGATGTGCCATTGATAGGCATTAATCAGGGCAGGCTCGGATTTCTGACCGATTTGTCAACAGACAGCATGCTGGAAACGCTGAATGAAATGCTCCAGGGGCAATATACCACTGAGCGGCGCATGCTGCTGTATGCCGAAGTGATACGCGATGACAACAGCGTTTTTAATGCATTGGCATTTAATGATGTTGTGCTTTATCGCGGCATGAGCAGCGGCATGATCGAATTTCAGGTGAGTATCAATAACGAGTATGTCAATACCATGCGTTCAGATGGATTGATTGTGGCCACGCCCAATGGGTCGACAGCCTATGCATTATCATCGGGGGGGCCGATTCTGCATCCGAGTCTTGATTTGATTGAATTGGTGCCGGTATGTCCGCATACATTGAGTAACCGCCCGATTGTCGTCGGCCCTGATGCAAGTATTGAAGTCCATATGCTCAGTTCATTGGATTCGCGCGTGCATTGTGACAGTCATTCGAATTTCGATCTCGAACAATCCGACCGGATTATCGTGCGGCGGTTTCCTAAAACAGTCCGTCTGCTGCATTCCGTGAATCATAGTTATTATCGGATGTTGCGTGAAAAACTAGGCTGGAGCGAATTGCATTAAGCCGGTTTAAATCATGCTCAAACACTTAAGTATCCAGAATTTTGTCATCGTTGACCGAATGGAGCTCGAGTTCCCATCCGGCTTTACCGTTCTGACCGGAGAAACCGGCGCAGGGAAATCTATTCTGATCGATGCGCTATCGCTGGTTCTGGGCGAGCGGGGCGATGCCAACCAGGTCAGGCAAGGTTGCGAGCGGGCTGAAATCAGCGCCTTGTTCGATATCCGTGCGCTGACTGAGCTGTCTGCATGGTTAAATGAACATGATTTGCAGGGCGACACAGACGACTGCCTGTTGCGGCGGGTTCTGGATTCAAGCGGGCGGTCGCGCGCATTTATCAATGGACACGCCACGACTTTACAGCAATTACGCCTGACAGGTGAATATCTGGTCGCTATTCATAGTCAGCATGCGCATCAGTTGTTGCTTCAGAAGGATGCGCAGCGTGAATTGCTGGATGCTTTTGCCCATTGCCGTGAACTGGTGCAGGATGTCAAAATAGAATATAAAAACTGGCAGAATCTGCAGCGTCAGAGAATAGCGTGCGAGCAGCAGCTATCGGATTTTCTCGATAAACGGGAACAGCTTGTGTGGCAGATCGGTGAGCTTTCCGATCTGAATGTTTCACGTGCTGAATGGGAAAGCCTGCAAACCGACCATCATCGCCTGTCACACCTTGCCGGCCTGGTGGAAGCCACTGAATCGGCGATTGATGCATTATCCGAGAATGAAGCAGCAGTCTTTGGTCAGATCAATACGGTTAAAAGCCGGCTACAGCAAGTGGCGGAATACGATTCGCAATTGCAGACCATGATTGGCTTGCTCGAGTCGGCGCAGATACAAGTGCAGGAAAGCATCTATGAATTACGCCATTATCGGCAGCAGCTGGATCTGGATCCGCAATCCTTGCAGGAAATCGAGCAACGCATCACCGCAATACATCATCTGGCCCGGAGATATCGTGTGCAACCGGAAGAACTGCCTGATTTACTGGAAAAGCTCATGGCGCAACGCGATGCGTTGGATAATGCCGGGAATCTGGATAAACTGACCGAACAGGAACATGCCGCGCTGCAGGCCTATCAGATGCAGGCCCGGCAGTTAAGTGCAAAACGTGCCAAAGCAGCGAAAGAGATGAGTCGAGCCGTTACCGAATCCATGCAGACACTGGCAATGACCGATGGTGTTTTTTCAGTGACATTGACTGCGCTGGATCAGGGGGGGGCGAATGGATTGGAACAGATCGAATTTCAGGTTGCCGCGCATAAAAGCCTGCAACTTAAACCGCTGGCAAAAGTAGCATCCGGCGGCGAATTATCGCGTATCAGCCTGGCCATACAGGTCATCGCCAGTAGTTCCGGGATGGCGCCGACATTGATTTTTGACGAAGTTGATGTCGGCATCGGCGGGCGCGTAGCTGAAATCGTCGGACAGCTGCTTAAACGGTTAGGCTGTTCGCGTCAGGTGCTGTGCATTACGCATTTGCCGCAGGTTGCCGCAACAGGTGATCATCACTGGCAGGTCATGAAATCGGGTGCGGAGGGCAGTCAGCAGATTAACAGTCAGATCAGGGTGCTGGATGAATCTGCCCGGATCGAGGAAATTGCCCGTATGCTTGGGGGCGTCAAAATTACCGACGCAACGCGCAGGCATGCCGCTGAAATGCTGCATGGTGATAAAAAGCCAACGGAAGCAGCAAAGTAAAGTGGTCAGGAAAGCTCAGCGGATAAAATGATTCAGTCCGATTGAATCAACCATCATCAAGCGATACTGTTCCGATTTCCGGATCTGCATGGATTCGAGCGGATTCAGATTATCGGTCAGAATAACACCACGGTCCCAGTCAAGATGAACAAGCCGCTGCTTGAGCCAGTGGCTTTGATCGTAGCGCAGGCGGTTCATGTCGGCGGCCTTGTCCAGATGGTTGTCGGGTTCGATAGCAATCGGGAAATTGGCCGCGAGAAAAATAAAATCGTTGAATTCATGGCCAGGCTCGGAAATCAATGTCATCTGATGCGGAAATACCTGCGCCAGTGTTTTGGCTACAGAAGCCAGCGCCGGGTTTTTGCCTTCTTCAAAAAAGGCAACAAAATTGAGTGCCATAATACCGCGATCGGAAAGCAGTGCCTGTAATTGCCGCATGGTTTCCACCGTTAGCAGATGAACCGGCTCGGCGCCACCGGTGAAGACATCCAGAATGATCAGATCATAAGGCCCCTGCAGTTTGCGGATTTCATAGCGCGCATCGCCGATAATGGTTTTACCGGTTGGCGCAAAATCAAAATAGTCGCGCGCCGCTTCAGCGACAACAGGATCAATTTCCAGCGTATCCGTCCGGATACCATGCCGCTTGAGTGTCGTAACCATATGGCCAGCGCCTTGTCCGATCAGCAGTGCATGCTTCATGCCGGGTGCCAGTGCGGGAAGCAATGATACGATTTCCTGATAGGTCAATATATTTTCACTGTGGCTGAGCGTAGCGGCGCCTATGGCGGATGCATCAACGGTCAGCAGCCGGTAATTATCATTGGGATTATCGATTACACGTACCCATCCGTACAGGCTTTCACGCTCAAACCGTGTCTGAAATCGATCTTCGCCGGTCAGCAGCTGGCTGCCTGATACCGTGATATAAGGCAACAGAACGAGACCGGCGAGTGTAATGACGGCAACAGACGGCAACGCATATGCGGGCCTGATGTGTTTGCGTTCAAAGTAAATCACGCAAAAGGCGAGCGCCAGCAGGGCGAGGCCTAATCCGATAAAGATTTCACGCGAGCCGACCTGAGGAAACAGATAAAAGCCCAGAAACAGTGTGCCAATAACGCTGCCCACCGTGCTGACGGCGTAAATCGAACCGGTACTAGCACCCACGCCGTCCAGACTGGACGTGGCGCGCTTGACCGCGAATGGCCCGACCATGCCGAGTATGAGCAGACTGGGTGTGAACAACACGAGTGTGCTGACAAACGTGCCCATGCGTAAACCCAGTGGATCGGTCGCCAGAAGAACGGGCGCGGTCAGCCAGGGTACCAGCAGCGTCAAAAATCCCGCCAATGCGATAATGAATGCCAGCCCGGCCCGTCTTGCCCGATCTGCCCAGCGTCCGCCGATGAAATACCCCAAAGCCAAAGCGATCAGTGTCACCGCGATCACTGAAGTCCACACATACAGGCTTGCACCGTAAAATGGTGCAATCAGCCGTGTACCCAGCAACTCGATGACCATTACCGCTGCACCGGTAATAAAAACAGTGACATACAGCCAAAGATGATGAAAAAAATTAGGTTGAGATTGATTCATTGAGAAATTAAAAAAACTGGCGGATATCTGTGAAAAAACGGTTCATGTAAAAGCGGCTTTTCAGCAGATATCGACGGGCACACATTGAATAAGAAAGAAGTGCGAATTCTATAGCGTGCAGCGCCACGCGCAAATGCGGCAAATTGTCGCACCGGTTTGCGGCCGGGCATAGCCTATCGTGGCAGTTGATAGATGCGGCATTATGCCGCATTGCATTAAGGTAATTTTTGCGCGATAGTGAATAACACGTTCAGTCTGGGTTTGCACGATGCACTAAGCAGAATCTGTTTACTGCGATGACTGAGTTAAACGTGTGAAATAGCTTTGAAGTCTTTCCTCCCTGGAGGTGTTGCAGCATTTATCCGGTTTTATCGATGACCTCGGTTCATGAGTTGCTCACTCAATGATTGTAAAATCTTGATGAATCCGGAGAAAACCTGTACCACCTCCACCTTCCTGTACGTTCCTGTTGATGTTTCACTTTATTTTTCCGGTGTCCGGAACCTGTAACGCATTCGTGAAAATGTGAATTGTCGCGCCTGATTCATGACCGGAACAGGGCATACGGCAATAATCATTCGGGTGCGGCTTTATGCCGCATTGTTTTATGAGTGTTTTTGCGCGATAGTAAAAAACACATTCAGTCTGGATCTGTACGATGCATTATGCAGGATCTGTTTATTGTGATGACTGAATTAGACGTGTGAATATAGCTTTGAAGTCTTTTCCTCCCTGGAGGTGTTGCAGCGTTTATCCGGTTTCATCGATGACCTCGGTTCATGAGTTGCTCACTCAGTGATTATAAAATCTTGATGAGTCCGGAGAAAATCTGTACCACCTCCATTTTTCTTTGCGTTTGCGCTTTTTTATCTTCAGTTTGTTCGTACCTGTTTTCGCGGAACTGAGCACGATGCATGATGTACAAGCCAAAAGCAAAGCATCCGTTTTCTACCGAATCTGCAGTAAACAGCTGCGGCAATTTGCCACATTGCTTTTGCAGGTTTATTGACAGATAGTAAAAAAAGATCAGACATGACGGATGCATGCAGGCGTTGTGAATACCTGCCTCGCCGATATGCAGGCATCGTCACCATAACTGATCTTCGTTGTTTTTTTCGTGTTGATTTATAAGTCCTCCAAGGAAGCGTTGCACGAATTCATGAATGACTACGGTTTCGTCAGCAGAATAGGATAGCCCGCTTATCGCTGTTCGGGCCGTTCAAACAGGAATACCGTGCAGTGCTTCCCCCTTGATGCGGAAAGTGCAATGCGCAGTAAATTTTGTGAAGAATATATTTCAATAAAATTAAAAATAAGACAGTCATATTTTACAGGATAGACAATATAACATGATGAATCAAATAGAAATTAAGGCAGTACTGGCGACTGCGGCAATTACTCTGATTACACTGCCAGGTCATGATGCGTCTGCGCATACCCGTTTGACGGTTACGACGACAAAGGAAAGTTCTGCGGCGCATGGCACGACTACGACAGCCGTGAATATTCCGCATGGCTGTGGCGATAATGCCGTGATTGGTAATGTTTTCTTCATGCCGGACAGTAATGGTGCGATTGTTCAGACATCTTCAGACAATTTCGCCACGTTTGAAACACCTCAGGGCGTAGCTGCACTCGATTATATTGTGAATTCACCGTTCATCCGGCTGATTAAAAGCCGCGATGTCTATGATACGGTCGAGTTTATCAATGATCCATTAGGTAATCCGATCGGATTCTGGGCAGCCGGTGGTGAATTGCCACCGCATAACTGGGTCGCGCAATTGCCAATGAACATTACAGCGGTAGCTATTCAGCCCGCATCCTGTGCCACAAAAATAGTCTTTGTACCGGCAATTGCGAATATCTGCAAATTATCGTCGCTGGCTGAGATCGACGGTAAGAATGCCGATGATCCCAACGTCGATTTCTGGACCGCACCCGATGTGGGAACGCCGTATGATTCGCCAAACTGGAGTTACCCCGCGACTTTTACCGTGGAACGCGATCTGGTGAATAATCCGCTGCCGGCAAGCTGTGGCGATGGTATGGCTGCGCGTATCTTGCCTTCGGCAGCGCAGCTTCATCGCGATATGCCGGTTAAGATCAACGGACAACAGGTCTGGCCGTTGCCTTAAAAAAAGAGTTATGGGTTCCTTTGCTGTGGAAAATGGAAAGGTGGTGCGACAATTTGCCGCATTGTTTTTCTGTGTATAAAACAAGATACTTTAATTAAAGTAGCGAAACAAACTGATTTTTATTTTTATCGTTACAACATTGATTTTTTTGAAATAAGGGTTATCAGAATGAACAAAATTAAATTACTTTCGGGTGCAGTAGCCGGAGTGTTGCTGGTTGGTCTGACGCAAAATGCGGCGGCGCATACGCGGTTGAATATTTCAAGCGCGACAGAAGGCCAGCGGGCTATTAATCATGTCATCATTGGGCATTCCTGTACTGATACGTCACATACTATCGGTACTTCGGTAGTGTTTCCGGACGGTGTGGATTCAACCATAGTTGTTGATGGTGCGCCGTATAACGGTCCGATAATCGACTTTTTGACCAATTATGGCAATAATGTGACATTTTTTTATGATCGTTCTGCTTTCGATTACATGGAGACCAAAAAGGATACGAATGGTAATGTAACCGGTTTCTGGGCGGGTGGCGGGCCCGGCATGCCAGCTGGCCTTGCTGTGGCGGTTCCCTTCAGGTTGGCTGCTGCAGGTATAGAACCGGCATCCTGTGCAAAAAGTGTAAAGGTTTATGTATCAATTGTGGATATTTGCGAAATTACCGGAGTGGATGGTTTTCGTGAAGGTACGGTTGAGCTATGGACGCATAATAATCTTGGCACTCCTTTTGATCGTATCAGTGCGACTGACGATGGTCCCGCGTCATTCACCATTAACCGTGATTTGACCAACAATCCGCTTCCCGAATCGTGTGGCGCCGGTGTTGCGGTCGAACTGAAACCTTCAGCCGCGCAAATTAACCGTGACATGCCGATAAAATTCAATGGACAGCAAGTATGGCCGCAGCCGTAAGTCGCTGTACTGATTAATATCTTTTCATGCAAGAAAAAACGCCGTTTTTTAAACGGCGTTTTTTTGTGGGGTGCGACATTTTGCCGCATTGTTATTTGTTTTCCTGGAAAGGATAATGTCTTATCATCTTTGCCATTTTGATCAGTGGCGCTGTTCAGCGAAACGCGACCGAATCTCAATATATTTAGTGGCGCAAACACAGAGGAGAAAAAGATCATGCTTAAGCAATATCGTCATTTGAAAAAAGGTATATCCGTGTTTGCAGGAACGTGCCTGCTGCTGGGTCACGCTGCATTCGTACACGCACATGGTGGCGGTGCGACGCTTGGATATGAGCGATCATTTACCGGTGTAGCGGTAGTGACCTGTACGTACGAGGGGTTTGGTCCAGCAGCTGACTATTACCTGACTGCCCAGATACGCGACAATTCGCCTGCTGTGCCGGGGTTGCTAACCAATTTGCATATCTTCAAGGGTAATCAGGCGGTCAGTATCAGCGATACGATTCCTGGAGATGCCAATTACAGTCCGTTTGTAGAGCTACGCGGTGGTACGGGTGCTTATTTCCTGATCGTCAGTAAAACAGATGTTGGAGAACGCACGTTCGATCTGGAATGGCACTGTATGGCCGGTAACGACACACATACCGATACTGAACTCGGCGTTACACAATTTGGTGTGCCACCAGGACGGAATTTTTGATACGGTGGTTTTTTATTGTCTTCTATAGGAGTTGCAAGATTACATGAAAAAGGTATCTTGCTTTTTGCTTCTTTTGTTTTTGTTGCCGCTTACGGCATCGGTTATGGCCGCACAGCTGATTGACCGGCCTGCGCCTGAATGTCATCTGACTGCATTGAACGGCCTGCCGGCTGGCAGCCTGCAGGCACTGAAGGGTGAAGTTGTCTATGTCGATTTCTGGGCCTCCTGGTGTCCGCCGTGCATACAGTCGTTTCCTTTTTTATCCGGGTTGCAGCAGGATTACGGCGCGCAAGGGTTGCGCGTTGTCGGTGTCAATCTGGATGAAAAGGTGGCCGATGCGGAGAAATTCCTTTCCGATTATCCAGCCGGATTTACCATTGTTGCTGATCGATCAAAACAATGCGCGAAAGATTTTGATGTCATTGCCATGCCTTCTTCGTATCTGATTGACCGGGAAGGCATCGTGCGGTATATCCATCGCGGTTTCCGCCCAGGGGAAACAAAAGAACTGCGGCTGATTGTTGAACAGCTTTTAGATCATCGTCCCTGACCGGTTTTTATTATGCAATTAAAACAATTATTTCTCTTTGGTTTGACAGGCCTGTTGCTTTTGATGCTGTCGGGCTGTGCCAATGTTGCGGCATGGGAGCGTGGTTATCTTGCCAAACCGCATATGGCTATTGAACCTAATCCGCTACAGCATCATATTCAGCTCCATAATTATTTCAGCCGGGAAGCTGCTGCCAGTACGCACTCTGCAGATGGCGGCGGTGGCTGCGGATGCTACTAGAACCGGTCGCTCCGGATGCGGTTTAAGCGGGGCAAGCCATCGCAGGGCAGGACTTCTGATGAATGCTCAAATTCCGTTCATAATCAGTCTCGCATAATTCAGTCTGCTAATACCGCGAGTAAGGCGCTGCAGGCATTGACCTCTGCGGCGATTGTTCTGCCAGGCCTGATGCTGCCGCCGCCTGCACAGGCGGATGACGGCGGGCGCATCAATTTTCAGTTCAGCAGATACCAGGAAGGCGCGCGCAATCTTTATGGCACGCCGAATAGTTTTGACCCTATCCGCGCGGATGTTTTACATGGCAGCGGGCTTTTTCCACTGACCGATCGCGCTAAATTTTCATTCAGTTACACACAGGATACCTGGTCGGGTGCAACGCCGATCACGACATCGCCACTGGCGGCCAATCCTTATCAATTGATTTTAGCAAATACGCCTTCAGGTACGACAGTGGTTGGTGCATCACCCTTGATATTTCCCAGGGGGTTACTGCTGGATCGTAACTTAAATCCGCTCGGTAGAAATCCGGATGGCACGCTGACGCAGGATACACGGTCTGTGCTGGTGCTTGCCTCCGCGTCTCCTGAAACGCGCCATCAGGCTAATTTCGGATTAGGTTACGAATGGGATGAAGCGGCTATTAATGCCAGCGCAGGGTTTTCGCTGGAGAATGATTACCGCTCCAGTTTCGGCAACCTGGGTGGCCGGCTCGACTTTAACCAGAAACTGACAACCGTCAAGTTCGGCGCGGGATACACCAGCAGCAATATCAGTGCGATACTCGATCATGATGCTTCACCTTACCTGAGCAAGACAGCATACGCCAGGCAGATTGAAAATCGCGGCGGTTCTGAAATACTGCATGGCGAACGGCAGGACTGGTCGGCCAATCTGGGGCTGACACAGGTGATCAACAAGCACGCACTGGTTGACGCGAATTTCGGCTATACGCACAGCCGCGGATTTCTGGAGAATCCCTACAAAGCCATGACGGTCATTTTTGTCGATCCTGACGTTCTGAATAACGGTCAGATGACGCCTGTGTTTGGCGATGTGCGCGCATTGCTCGAGCAGCGACCCGGTCAGCGCAATCAATTTGCTTTTAATACAAAATATATTCAGCATATCAGTTTACTGGATGCCGCTTTGCATCTGGATTACAAATTCACTGCTGATGACTGGGGCATCAATACGCATACCTTTGACGCCAGCTGGGTACAGCCATTGCCGTTTGGCTGGACATTCACGCCCAGAATCCGCTATTACTCGCAGGATTCGGCCAGTTTTTATAATCCCTATCTGATTTCTCAACAAAACTTTTCCTCGCGGGCATTTGACAGTCTCGGGCGGGAAATCTGGGTGGATTCGCTGAATCCAAAGATTGAGTACGTCCGTGATGAGAACTTTAATCTGATTGACGGCGCGGGAAATCCGGTCAACGAAGCAACGTTGAATGTGCAACCCAAGACAATCGCTTTTGACCCCGGACAGTTGCCGAATAACTTTTCCAGCGATCACCGGCTTGCCGGATTTGGCGCGCTCAGCGGCGGATTTACTTTAAGCAGGCAGCTGGCCAAAGGTATAGCGCTGGAAGCCGGATTTGAATATTACACGCGCGCCAGCGGGTTTAAACTGGGTGGGGGTGGCGGCAACAGTTTTGCCGATTTTGATTACTATGTGGCCAATGCCGCGCTAAAGCTCAATCTGGAATCGATGTCGCTGACAAAACCGGCTGGCGGTATGCATCACGGACATCATCACGGTCATACGGAAGCGCATGGCAGCGCGAATCACCGTCATCGCCATAACCAGCCCGCAGGGTTGATGTACGCGCATATGCTGGATAAACCGGGTCAGTTTATGGTGGGTTATCGTTTTATGTATAGCCACCAGGATGGAAAAATGCATCACGGATCGCGTGCGGTCAGCGACCAGACAGTCGTCGATCAGGGCTGCAGCGATACGGTGCTGTGCCGGTTTACGCCGTCGTACATGAATATGCGCATGCATATGCTCGACCTGATGTATGCGCCGACACGCTGGCTGAATCTGATGGTCATGCCCACGTTTATGGACATGGATATGAATCTTCGTGAACTTGACGGTAGACCACCGCGGGCACCTGGCGCGCATGAGCACAGCGGAATTGCGGGACACTCGACAGGTGTCATTGGCGATACGCTGATGGCGGCATTGGTCAGACTTTATAATAAACCGGGACATCGCCTGCATGCCAGCCTGGGGTTGAGCGCGCCTTCCGGAAAAACGGATGTGCAGTTGCGCCGTATTGCAAAAGCAGATGGCGGGCCGATTCACTTTGGCATGCAGCTGGGCAGCGGCACCTGGGATTTTGTGCCGAGCCTCACGTATACCGGTGAACATGACCGTTGGTCATGGGGCGTGCAGGTGAGTGGCACAAAACGTATGGAAAAACAAAACGACTCAGGCTATCGTCTGGGTGATATTTTTCAGGCGACTACTTGGGGCGGGCTTGATCTGTCGCACTGGTTAAGCGCCTCGGTGCGCGGTGTTTACACAGCGCAGGACGCTATTCATGGTGATTTCAATATGCAGAGTGTGCGTACCGGTCCGATGGATTTTCCCAGAAGCTATGGCGGCCAATTCTGGAATATTGGTGTGGGTGTGAACGTCAATGTGCCCGGTGGCCGGTTTGCCGGGAATCATCTCGGGTTTGAATGGCTGCAACCGGTGCATACCGATGTCAATGGATTTCAATTAACTCCGAAAGGCGCGCTGGCAGCGTCGTGGAGTTATACTTTCTAACTGCGGTGACGCGTCGTCTACGGTACTATCATTACGACTTCAGGGCAATGGGCTCGCCATGCACAATACAGCTGTATGCCCGCAACGCAGGAAAAGGTGCGGCTGCGGCAGAGATTGCGATGAACGATGTGCGGCGTCTGGAGGCATTATATTCACGTTACCGCGAAGACAGTTTTCTGTCCGAGATCAATCGTGTTGCCGCAACCGGTGGAAGCATTTCAGTCGACGAAGAAACAGCCGGTTTGCTGGATTATGCCGATACCTGTTATCAACAGAGCAATGGCCTGTTTGACATTACCTCCGGTGTTCTGCGTAAAGCGTGGGACTTTAAATCCGGGAGATTGCCCGATAGTCAGACGATTGAACGCGCCAGGGAGAAAATCGGCTGGCATCACGTCAAATGGGCGCGTCCTGTTCTGTCATTTGATATCCCTGGCATGGAAATCGATTTTGGTGGCGTCGTCAAGGAATATGCGGTCGACCGTGCTGCTGCATTGTGTCTCGAAGCCGGGGTGCATCATGGTATTGTTAATCTGGGCGGGGATATCAAAGTCATCGGGCCGCATCCTGACGGCAGCCCCTGGCGGGTTGCAGTGCGTCATCCCCGGCAATCGGACGGAATCCTCGAAACATTATTGCTTGATTCAGGCGCGCTTGCCAGCAGCGGTGATTATGAACGTTGTATC
>CAZTCY010000036.1:0-28053 GCA_964612715.1 uncultured Nitrosomonas sp.
GCATTTCAAGTGCGGCAATAACGGCATCATGGGGATTACGAAAAAGCACCATAATACAGTCGCCCATAAATTTATCGATAAATCCGCCATGTTTTTTTACGGACAGTGATATTCTGCGCAGAATGGAGTTTAATGTGTGAATAATGGATTCTTCCTTTTCATTCTTTTCGACGTAAGTCGTGAAACCCACAATATCGCAAAACAGGATCGCGATATTACATTCTTCGTTACTGAGCAGGTGCCCGCCCAGCCGGACTACTTCTCTGGCTTTCTGTTCAACAAGCTGCGGAACATAATTGCGGGTTATATTATGCACCCGGGCCTCATTCAGTATGGAACCTTCCGATAACGCACCGCTATTTTTTCCATCCAGCGATATTTTCTGCCAAAGCGTATGAATGATTCCCTGACTGTCACGAAAGCCGCTGACATTAAAAAGCACCGATGTTTCATGATTACCGCCCGTTTTGAGACGCACCCGGTAATTCTCGAATTTACCGGGTGGCGCGTCCAGAATCACACCCCAAATCACGTCATTATAGAATCGTTTCGGAATGGCGCTGGAAAACACGGCTACTGAAGATTCGCTTTCTTCCAGATCAAGCTGCGACAGCAGTGACGGCGACAGTGCCTGAATTATTCCCAGACTGTTAAAACAAACAATGTCATACGAAAGCTGTGTGAAAATCTTCCGGGAACTGGTCTCTTGATCGTGCCGGGACATCAATACCGGCGGCCTGAATGCATTCGGATCCACCCGGTGCCTGTAAAGGTAAAGTACGCCCGAATAAAAATCCGGTTGACCGGTTATCTCCTGTATTTCCAGTCGATAACCGAGTGTTTTGATCAGTTTGTCATTCAACCGGACGGCATCACAGCAGAAGCATGGCGCACTGATCGCAGCAATGGTATCTTCCATGTCCGGGAAAGATACCATGACATATAAATTATTTTCTCTGCAGAATTGAGCGATATTTTTGTCGCCGTGCTCATTGATTTCATTCTCGAACATTGCATCGAATTCAACTTCGTGATCAATATCGCTAAAACCGAAGTCATTTAGAATGATCTGTTTGAACACGTTGTAGTGCAGCGCTTTTATCGAATGCACGATCATCTGGTGAAGTAAAAAAACTGTCGGTTCAAGCAGTGGCCTGAGCTCTAGCCGGTCAAGCGCTGCCGCACTATTGCTCCGGAGATCATCCCATATGTTTTGCTCTACTGAGGTGACAACTAATTTATGTTCCAGATTGGATTCCATTAATGGCATCATATTGATAGATCAAGCAGTTGCCATATGACTAGAAACTATGCAGATAAATATCGCTGTGCAGTAATTTCTGCAAAAAAGAGTCGTCCAGCAAAAAATTGCACAGCATATTATCGGCCCCCAGACGCATCAATTTTTCCCGGCGTTTGGTCAATGTCAGCGCATGCGCCCCGAAGCCTGCGTTTTTGATGACACTGTTCGCGATGACAAGAAACAGCATGACTTTGTTATCTGTGCGATCGCATTGGAACGACTCCAGATCCGTCCCGGTGTAATCCGTAAAATATGCCGGCAACTTCCACTCAACGATGGCGCGTTTGCCAACCTCATTATGGTTGACCTCGAGGAATTTCTGCTCTGCTTCTGCGCACGAACATGAGCGTTCAAGCGCATAACGCAGAACATCCGGATAATCATCCGGGCAATTATAATGCAATAAAACTTTTCCAATATCATGCAACAAACCCGCAACAAAGGCTTCCTCGGCTAATTTTGATTCCGCCATCTCAAGGCATATTTGCTGACAAGCCAGCGCTGTCAGTAATGAATGCTGCCAGACGTGCCTCTGAAAAAGCGTGTTTTTGTTTTGCAAAAAAATGACGCGCGAAACAGAAAGCACTGCCAGCGAACGGATAATATTGATACCCAGCAGGCTGATGGCATGCGGAATCGTCTTGATCGGTTTGCCGCAGCTGTACATCGCTGAATTCGCCACCCTGAGCACAAACGACGCCACGCCTTGATCCGAACGAATCAGCTGATCCATTTCCTGAAAGCAGGTATCAGAAACTGCATCAACACTGATGATTTGGGCAAGCAGATCCGGCCGGGCGATGATTTTCTTGTAATCAATCACGTCAAGTTTCATACGATCCGGATGATTCTATCAATCAGGTCATTCCCTTTTCTTTCAAATCGGCCTTTTAACGCTGCGCAGGGATCAGAACAATATTATAGGTATACACAGTTAAATCTTCGTGGTTACCATCGACTTTTGCAGTCATTGCCGATTGTTCCTTTGGAGATTTGTTGCGCAACAGTAAATCGGCTTCATTAAGCAATTCATTAGGAAAATACATTTGTGTAATCAAAGTCCGGAAACCCTGCCCGGAAATTTTGAAATGAATATGCGGAGGACGCATCCACGTTTTTGTCGCCGGATAGGCGCCAGGTTTTACCGTTCTGAATCGATAATGCCCATCCGCATCGCTTCGGATAACAGCCCATCCTTGAAAATCGGGATCCTGCAGCGCCGGATTCGGATCACGCGGATGATTGTACCGGCCTGCCGCATTGGCCTGCCAGACATCGATCACGGCATCAGCAACCGGATTCCCGGACATATCGGTTATTGCACCTTCGATAATGATCGCTTCGCCTTTTGCCATACCACTGCGCCCTGCAACCCGGGTCATATCCGCATCCTTGTCAGCCTGATCGGCTACCGGATAAAAAGGGCCTTCCACTTCAGCAGGTGTTGGCACCAGCATAATCTGGCCCCAGCTCTTCGTCACACCGGTCATGCCAAGAACTGTGCCCGCCAGTCCAAACCGGATTACATTTCTTCTGGAAATTTTTTTCATGTCGACTAATATATTAAATTAATGCAGAATTTGTCTTAGCACCTGTTCAAGATCTCACTGAAGGACACATGCAGCGTTAAAATCGAACTCAAAATGCTCACATACTTCATTCAAGTATGCTCCGCTTTTTACTCGGCGCAAGCGCCTCACCCTACGGGCCAGCCTTACGGCTGTTCGCTGCGCTTTGCTTGCGTCGTTCAATTTTGCCTTGCACTGTACCCCTTGATCGAGATCTTGAACAGGTTCTTAGATGAATGCACACTTTCTATCATAGAGCATATCTATCATAGGCATAATTACAAAAACCCCCCTTTTTTCTTTTTTTGATAAAAATACGGTGCAACCTGTGAATTTATTTGGCAGAATTAAGCGTTCGTGAATAACCTTTCTTATACCGGGGAAATTAAACAATGAAATATAACAATTTTCAGGAATTCTGCGACTATGTTGCGGCACGCAATCCAGTGCAGCCGGAATTCATACAAGCTGTCAAGGAGGTCATGGGCAGTCTCTGGCCTTTTATCATGAAACACCCGCGTTATGCAGAACACGGCGTCCTGGACCGCCTGGTAGAACCGGAGCGCGCTATCATTTTCCGTGTCGCGTGGATGGACGATCAGGGTGAAGTCAAAGTGAATCGCGGCTACCGTATTCAACATAGCTCGTCGATCGGCCCTTACAAGGGCGGCACGCGTTTTCACCCCTCAGTTAATCTCTCGATTCTTAAATTCCTGGCGTTTGAACAAACTTTTAAAAATGCGTTGACCACATTGCCGATGGGGGGTGGAAAAGGGGGCGCAGATTTTGATCCCAAAGGTAAAAGCCCAGGTGAAATCATGCGCTTTTGCCAGGCTTACGCCAGTGAATTGTTCCGTCATATCGGCTCGGATACCGATGTACCTGCGGGTGATATCGGTGTCGGCGGCCGCGAAGTCGGTTACATGGCAGGCATGGTCAAAAAACTGCTTAATCGCTCGGATTGTATTTTTACCGGAAAAGGTCTCAGTTTTGGCGGTTCACTGGTGCGTCCGGAAGCGACGGGATACGGTACCGTTTATTTCGCACAGGAAGTGCTCAAACATGCCGGCCGCTCACTCGACGGCATGCGCGTATCCATATCCGGTTCCGGCAATGTGGCACAGTTTGCCATTGAAAAAGCCATGACGCTGGGCGCCAAAGTAGTCACAGTGTCAGACTCAAGCGGCACTGTGGTAGACGAAGACGGCTTCACCACAGAGAAACTCGCCGAATTATCCGAGGTTAAAAATCATTTATACGCCCGTGTTGACGAATACGCCCGACGCGTCAAAGCGACTTTCCTGGCCGACACCAAACCCTGGCACGTCCCGGTGGATGTCGCACTACCCTGCGCAACCCAGAACGAAATCAGCGAGGAAGACGCAAGAACACTAGTCAAAAATGGTGTCATCTGCGTTGCGGAAGGCGCCAATATGCCATCAACGGCCGAAGCTGTGGAATGCTTTGAGCAGAACGGTGTACTGTACGCACCGGGTAAAGCCAGTAACGCCGGTGGTGTGGCCACTTCCGGACTGGAAATGAGCCAGCACGCCATGCGCCTGTCCTGGACGCATGAAGAGGTCGATGCACGCCTGCTCGAGATTATGCAGGCCATTCACTGTTCCTGTCTGCAATACGGCACCAAACCGGATGGCAGTGTTAATTACGTGGACGGCGCGAATATTGCCGGCTTTGTCAAAGTTGCCGATGCCATGCTGGGGCAAGGTGTAACCTGATTTATGGTTGCCGGATTTCAGGTGTAAGTGCATCAACAGCAAAGTTCATCAGTTAGTCAGTTATCGTGGTAATTATTTCGACATGGATAATTACTGCGATAGTTTCACTTTGAAGCGAAAGAACCGATACAATCTTCACAGTTTTAATTCAGTAGTTTCAGGGAAAACGCTGGTCATAAAAAAAGCAGCGGTTTCGCAGTGCCCGGTTTTTTAATGTTTAGTTTGTATTTTCCATGCCATGAACAAACTCCTGATCAGTCTTTACATTCTTGTCCATGCTGGTATGCTGACCGCCGTCCAGGCGAGCGCATCCTTTCAACACGATGAGGATTTTCTTATCGCACGCAAAGCATTCCAGGATGGCAACGCCGTATTACTGGCTGAAAAAGCCCGGCTGTTACAGCGTCATGTTCTGGCACCTTATGTCGACTACTATCAGTTCCGCTCGTATCTGCGCTCAGCCGATACCGCTTCAATACGCGATTTTCTCGCACGCCACAACGATACACTGATTGCCGAACGATTACGCGCCGACTGGCTCAAGCTGCTTGCCCAGAATCAGCAATGGGCATTGTTTGAAAGTGAGTTCGGGAAACTCGAAAATAAAGACAATGAATTATTGTGCCATGCCTATCGGCATCGCATTGAAACGAACGACGCGGATGCCCGGCACAAAGCGCGTCAGCTGTGGTTTACCGCCGACAGCATGCCCGACAGTTGCACGCCCGTTTTCAATACGCTGATGGCCAGAAATATCATCACCATCGACGACCGGTGGGCGCGTATCCGGCTGGCACTCGAAGCCGGCAAAACCGGCATGGCGATTTTTATCAACAACCGTATTCCTGCAAACGAAGCACTCAACCGCGATGAATTAAACGCGGCTGCGCAGAATCCGCTGCACTATCTCAAGACACGCCAGAACAAAATCAGAACACGTGCAGACCGTGAAATAGCTTTGTTTGCACTGTTACGTTTACTCAGTAACGATACCAATCCGGCGCTGGCAAAGTGGTTAAAGATTAAAGACGCGCTGCCGCCATCCGACCAATCCTATTTTCTGGCCAGACTCGGATACCGCGCCGCGATGCGGCATGATCCGCGCGCATTAGGCTGGTTCAACGCCGCACAGCAAACCAAATCACCGCACCCAATGACGGATACGCTGCTGGCATGGCAGGTTCGTGCTGCGCTGCGCGCAGGCAACTGGGACAGTGTTCTGGGTGCCATCCACCGCATGTCCGCCGATGAACAGGCAGACGGCGCATGGCGCTACTGGCGGGCACGGGCACTTAAGGCAAAAGGCCTGTCGCTGGATGCCAACAAGATTCTGATACCACTCAGTAACGAGCATAACTATTACGGCCAGCTCGCCAAAGAAGAACTCGGCACCATCCTCACGGCCGCGAAGGATTCCCGCCCAGCAACTGCTGCGGAAATAAGCGCCATGGAAAAAATGCCCGGTGTTCAGCGCACATTGGCGTTTTACCGGATGGGTTTGCGTACCGAGGCATACCGGGAGTGGGTCTGGACTGTGCGCAATTTCGATGACCGGCAGCTTCTAGCCGCATCCGAAGTTGCACAGCGCTACGGTCATTATGACCGCTCGATCAATACCGCAAACAGAACGGTACAGCAGCATGACTTCAAACTGCGTTTTCCCACACCGCACCGCGAAACACTGCGTCCCGTCTTGAAAGAGCAGGACATTGACGAAGCCTGGGTTTACGGTCTTATCCGCCAGGAAAGCCGGTTTCTTGCCGATGTCACTTCCAGCGCGGGCGCCAGAGGACTCATGCAGCTCATGCCCGACACCGCCCAGTGGGTCGCCAAGCAACTCGGCATCGACAATTTTCAGCAAAGCCTGGTTACCCAGGTCGATATTAATTTACGGCTGGGTACTTACTACCTGAAACATGTGTACACAACGTTGAATAGCCAGCCCCTGCTGGCATCCGCCGCCTACAATGCCGGACCGGGGCGCGCAAGACGCTGGCGGGATGACGAGAAGATTCTTGAAGGCGCTATTTACGCCGAAACCATCCCTTTCAGCGAAACCCGCGATTATGTCAAGAAAGTACTCAAAAACACGGTGTATTATGCCAATGTACTGGAACATGACCATAACCCGCCAACGCTCAAAGAACGTTTGGGCTTTGTTGGAAAAAAATAACGCCTGTGAAAAAACTTCAGCGCAATGATTTGACACCGTTTAATTTGTCCTGACAGTGAAAACTTACCTGGTCGGCGGCTCAGTACGCGATGAACTGTTGGGTCTGCCCGTAAAAGATCATGATTATGTGGTGGTCGGCAGCACGCCGGAAGAAATGGTACGGTTGGGCTATCGCCCGGTCGGTAAGGATTTCCCGGTTTTTTTACATCCCGTAACCAAGGAGCAATACGCGCTGGCGCGCACCGAACGCAAAATATCGCGTGGCTACAAGGGATTCGAGATCTTCACCACGCCGCAGGTCACGCTGCAGGAAGATCTGGTGCGGCGCGATCTGACCATCAACGCCATCGCCAAGGACTGTAACGGTAATATCATCGATCCGTTCAACGGTGTAGCCGATCTGGAGGCCGGGATCCTGCGCCATATCAGTCCGGCGTTCTCGGAAGATCCGGTACGCATTCTTCGAACCGCGCGGTTTGCCGCACGTTTCCGCTTCCGCATCGCACCGGAAACACTCACGCTGATGAGCGATATGGTTCACAACGGCGAAGTCGAAGCACTGGTGCCGGAACGCGTCTGGCAGGAAATTTCCCGCGGCCTGATGGAAAACAACCCCTCACGCATGTTCTACATGCTGCGCGAATGCGGCGCATTATCGCGCATACTGCCCGAAATCGATGTCTTGTTCGGCGTGCCGCAGCCGGCACACGCACATCCGGAAATCGATACCGGCGTACATACCATGATGGTTATCGACTTTGCGGCCTCCAGAAATTATTCCCTGCCAACCCGTTTTGCCGCCCTGCTGCATGATCTCGGTAAAGGCACCACGCCACCGGAAGAATGGCCGCGCCATCACGGTCACGAGCAGCGCAGCGTGCAGCTTGTACAGAACTTATGCGAACGCATCCGCGTACCCAAGGATGAGCGCAATCTCGCCGTGCTGGTCGCACAACTCCACGGCAAGGTGCATCGCGCCGAGGAACTGAAGGCCGCCACCGTGGCCGATTTGCTTCACGCGGTCGATGCTTACCGCAAACCCGGCCGATTCCAGACGTTTTTGCTGGCCTGCGCGAGCGATTTTCATGGCCGCCCCGGCTACGCTGAGCGACCTTATCCGCCCATTACACTATTGAACAGGGCGCTCGCCGCTGCGCAAAGTATAGACGCCGGCGCAATAGCGGCATCGCTCAGGGATAAAATCACTGACAATACGCTGCTGCCCAGCGCTATCAATGCCAAAGTACGCGAAGCGCGCATTGCAAAAATCAGACAGGCGCAAAATCACCCGATGGATTCGCACGATTTTTAAAACTATAACCGCCAGACCAGCAACGCCTGAAAAACATTCTCACTCACACGCGTGCCAAATTTGTTGTCCCAGTACTGCCATTCGGTACCTACAAACAGTTTCTGCGGCCGACTCAACAGCCGGTGACCCAGATCGTAACGGAACTGTATCTGATAGAACAACCAGGCGTGCACCACGCCAAACGGATTCTGCCGTTCGCCGATATATTCGATGTGACCTTCTATGCTGAATCTGGAATTCAACAGCTCAAAGGGATAGCGGCCATTGATATCGACCATGAAACTATGGGTTTCCCGCACTTTGGCGTTACTACCGTCGATGTAGGCTGTAAAATCCGAATTCAGGAAAGCGAATCCCGGCACATCCCAGGCGATACGCAAACCCGGCAGATATTTGCGCACGCCGGGTGTGGGCGCCCAGTTGATACCCATGAGTATGCCAAAATCCTTAATCGGCCCGATCGCCAGATCGATACCGGTGATTTTGCCCAGACTCAGATTGCCGTAATACTCACCATAATAGTCCACTTTATCCTCATGCGGCATAACCACATCGAAGAACAGGAAGTTATCGCCAAAACGCCAACCACTGGCATGCTGGAAGGTAATCACTGACGTTCCGCCTTCCTCCTGCAGAAACGGCCGTTTGAGATTGCCGTACTGGTAATGGATTTCCGATACCGACCAATCGAAGCCATAGGCGGTATCAGACAGCCGGAACAACCAAAGACCGAATAACATAACCGATAGACGGACAAGTATCCAGGTGCCGCGCAACGTAATCAGATAACCGTACAGCATTTTTCCGGAGTACCTTTTAGCATGATAATGAACAATCTGGCGATACGCTGCATAGAACGATTGATAATCCGGCTCCTGGCAATAGTAGTCAAACCTTCCGGTCCCGGTGTCAATGGAGAGGCTGCACGCAATTCAATAAGATGTTGCACACCACTTGTACACAACCGACAGACAATCACAGCCGCATGTCAAGCAATCAACAGAACCCCTGAACAGGGATTCGCCTGACAAATATCACGTGGCACGCAGCACCTGTTCAATCGTCTTCAGCAAATCCCGCAGTTTGAATGGCTTGGTGATGTAGGCATTGAAGCCCGCCTGCATGCCCTTCTCAATATCACTCTCCATTGACGCCGCGCTTACGGCGATCACCGGGATATGTGCAAGCGCCTTGGTGCTGCGGATTCTTTGGAGCGCTTCAATACCGCTCATACCGGGTAAATTGATATCCATCAGGATAACGTGCGGATTTTCCCGCATGACCGTTGCCAGACCGTCCTCCGCATTAGGTTCAATCAGCAGTGTTATGCCGGGAAATTGCGCCATGATCTGCAGCATCAGTCTCTGGTTGAACATATTATCTTCGACATAAAGAATTTTTGCATTCAGATTCATGAAGCCTGTTTCAGAGTCGGCCACGCCGTTCCCGCCGGCTTTGCCGGATTGCCGCTCGCTTTCCACAGCTTCCGGCAGCGCTACCCAGAAAACGGAACCTTCCCCCGGATTGCTTTCAAAACCAATCTGGCCGTCCATGATTTCTATCAGGCTCTTAGTGATGGTCAATCCGATTCCTGTACCCTGGATCTGTGAATCCTCAATGCCAAGGCGATTAAAAGGCTGAAAAATCTGGTCCCGTTTTTCCTCGGGTATGCCAAACCCGGAATCGGTCACCGCAATGCGAATCCGGCCTGGATTGATTCTGCCGCACGAGACGGTGACTTTTCCGCCTGTCCGGTTATATTTTATCGCGTTGGAAACCAGATTCAGAATCACCTGTTTCAAGCGCTGATAATCCGCGCTGACATAGAAACCGCCATTCTCCGCGCATTCATTGAACAAATCGATATCATTCGCAAAGGCGGGTGGCTGGGAAAGCGCCAGACATTCATCGATGACATCCCTGAGTGAAACCTTTTCAATGCGCAGATTGAACTTTCCGGCATCGATTCTGGCCAGATCCAGAACTTCATTAATCAGCGACAACAGATGATGGCCACTGCTCTGTATATAATCCACATATTGCTTCTGCTTGAGGTCGAAAAGCCGTGATCCGCTGACTTCAAGCAAATGCCCAAATCCCAGAATGGCATTCAGCGGCGTACGCAGCTCATGACTCATGCGCGACAAAAACTCCGACTTGGCGCGGTTAGCGCGCTCAGCAACTTGCTTCGCCTCTGCCAATGCATTACGTTGACGGATCTGATTGTTGATCCAGATAAAAACCAGAGTTCCGGTTACAACAGAAAAACTGATACCTAAAATCCATATCCACTTGTAATACGGAGAAAACTGCGCCCATCCGTTTTTGGGAACAGCGCCTAACTGCCAGGAACCGCTGGGTAAGGTGGTATCCATCAGGATAGGATGCTTACTGAACAACGCCGGGTCGCCAAAAAAAACAGCACCTTGCGCCCCCGTTCCATCGATGCCCCGGATCGCAAGTTCGATATTGCGTTCAGACGGGATTATGCCGGCTTTTATATAGAGCGTTTCCGCATTGATGACGAGACTGGCGACACCCCAGTACCGTTCATTGCCGTTATCTTCCGCTGATTTTACCCAGATTGGCGTTAAGCTCATAAAGGCAAGGTCCCCCTCCACCAGTTGCAAAGGTCCGGATATCACTGTTTCCCGCAATTGAATAGCCCGCTCGACAACAGGCCACTGCACCGGATTATCCTGATAAATCAAATCTATAGCCATCTCATTGCCTTGCACGGGATAAATGTAGTGCAGAATATTGTTCGGCGCCAGCCCGATATTCCGCACAATGGTTTTGCCACGCAGCAGAACCTCACCGACTTCCGCAAATTTGTCAGCCGTAATATCCGGATAGGCTGTCACCAGACTGACCACGCCTTTTGTGAGATGGAGATTGGCATTGATTTCCAGTTCGAGACGCGCGCGTATCTGACTGAGTTCGTTGATGACCTCTACCCGCAAATCCTCCTGATAACGCATTTGTTCCTGCTGGCTGACAAAAACGACGATGATGATCAGGAAGCATGCGACTGTAACGGCTATCCAGGCGGGATTGTGTTTGAAATTCATATTTTTTATTTTTAACAGGCCATTGCAATGGCATTGTAAGAAATGAAACCAGGATATTCAATGACATCATGAGGCAGCACAAATTCTTTCCTGCAGATGATTCTGTCAAAAAAATCATCTCCCCGGCCATGCAGGAAGCATTCAGAAATTTGAGCAACCTCATTCACTGCATCGAATTACGTTTGATTAACGGATTCTCAAAGGCATCAATAAAAAAGTTCAACGCGCCAGGCATCGCGAATGCCTGCAGGATCGCTGATAGCTGCAAAAAGCAAGGCTAAAAACGGTTGCATCAATCCCATTGTCTCAGCATTTCACTGCAAAGCGCAGGAAATCCGCAGTTTAGATACGCGCCAAGGGAGCCTTGAGCACCCCTTCAGAATCCCTTCGACCTGTTGCTCTGACACAGCGTTGGGCAAAAGAGATAACGGATTTCCCTTAATAAACCTCAACTTCATACCATTTAATAAGGGAATTTCCTGTGCGTTCTGGCTTATTAAACTGGGTATAATCGGGCATTATCGGGTACAGAATCGGATATAGAAAACTGCCATGCAAGAACCCAAAATCCCCATTACTCAGGAACTGCTCAAGCTCATTGCCAAGATTGACGAGTTTAAGGGCAAGTGGGAAGCCCTGAAAAATATGTCGCCCGAGCGGCTGCGTCAGCTCCGCAAGGGGGCGACCATTGAAAGTATCGGTTCATCCACGCGGATCGAGGGGGCGAAGCTGACAGACATGCAGGTGGAAACCCTGTTATCCAACCTGTCATCCATGTCCTTCAAGACCCGCGGCGAGCAGGAGGTGGCCGGCTATGCCGAGGCGATGGATATGGTCTTCCAAGCCTGCGCGCGGATATGACCATCACCGAAAACCATATCCGGCAGCTTCACCAGACGCTCATGCGGCACAGCAGCAAGGACGAGCACCACCGTGGGGATTACAAGAAGCTTGATAACCATGTTGTCGCCATAGATGAGCACGGCAAGGAAATGAGCGTTGTTTTTGAAACAGCCACCCCCTTCGATACCCCACGCGAAATGGAAGAACTGGTGCGATGGATCAGCAAGGCCATTGCTGAGAGCAGCCTTCACCCGCTTTTATTGTAGCGGTCTTTGTGGTGGTATTTCTGGCCATTCACCCGTTTCAGGATGACAATGGAAGGCTGTCACGTATCCTGACAACGCTTATGTTGCTCCGGGCAGGATACAGTCTATGTGCCGTATGCCTCTCTGGAAAGCGTGGCCGAGGATAACAAGGATTTGTACTATAAGGCGCTACGCCGCACCCAAACCACCCTAAAAACAGACAGCCCGGATTGGGAGCCTTGGCTTGGTTTTTTCCTGCGTTGCCTGAAAAAGCAGAAAGCCGATCTTGCCGCCAAGGTGGAAAAAGAGAAGGCTTCGGATAATACGGCCTTGCCCGCTTTGTCTGTTCGGGTTCTGGAACTGCTTAAAAGACACGGGTGGCTTTCTATCGCAGAGATGGTGGAACATACAGGCGCAAACCAGAATACGCTTAAAGTGCGCCTGAGAGAACTGGTTTCCATGGGGCGGATTCAACGTCATGGCAAAGCCAGAGCGACTTGGTATGTATTAAATTGAAAGTAAAAATAACCCTTGATCAAAACATATCACTATTCAGGCGTTCGTATCCCCGGGTTGTAACAGCTTCAGGAACCTGAGGCCAATGACCCATTCGGTGCTCACATAAAACGAACCGGAGCCAGCCTGCTGTAATACTTGAAAACCCCGGGAATCCCGAATCTCAGTATTCAATCATCCGGTGTTTTTGTGGTATCCGCAGGCAGTCGTTTAACAAGCGAATAATAATCATTATCATTTACAAATGATGCATTATGTGTTTGAATCCCGCCTACCTAAGGAAGGGCTGAATCAATCAGTAAGGTGAATACCGGACAAAGCGCCCGGCGCGTAAAACAGGAAACTATTCAAAAATCGATAGGCAAGTGATTAAACGCCGCGCAACGAATCCGTATGCCACCATAATCATTTTATTCAGACCCGCCTTAAAAAACCCGGGTGATGTGAACAACCATGCTCACGAAAACACCAATGCAATACTTTTTTCATTAGCACAACAATGCCTTATAGCCAGCGAACCCAGCACGCATTAAAGCTTTATTTAGTTGCCAGCCATCATTGAACAATGGAAAGATGGCTCTATGCACAAAATACATTGCTTAACCAAGAGCGCAAGACACCTGCTGTTCATAGGGCTATTTGCCGCGTGTACCGGCCCATCCAACCTAATGTCAAGTAAATGATCACCGACACGTATGGATAGAAAATCATGAAGATATCTTTTTTACTCACACAACCCACGCCTGACCCATTAACAGTGGAAAATCTTGTTGAAACTCATTTTCCACAATCTGCCGCGGTTGCCCGGCTATCGTCAGGTCAGGTAGTTTGAATGGCGAAGCCATCGAATCACGGAGATCATCATGCAATCATAATCACATAATCAATAACTAAAATTACAAATCAAAGCTATTTTTTCCAAAAATCATAAGGAGGAATTATGAATCTTTGGGCTAGGACACTACGACCAGTCTTACTATTTTTACTGACAATTGTTCTGGTTTACGCCGGAACTACGCAAGCAGCCAATACAGCTCAGAACAATCAAACCGGTTTTCTAATCGTCGCAGCCGACCGGGGATTTCTCGGTAATGAGGAGATCCGTGATGCGTTCGAACCGTTTTCCGCCAATCACCCGGCCGCCCTGGTATTTGTTACCGATGAACGTACACAGCAAACGCTGAAATCCGGTCTTGATTCGCTGCGTCATCAAGGTGCCGAGCGCATCATCGTATTACCCCTGTTCGTTTCCACAGCAGAGCCACGCTATCGCCTTGTTCATCAGTTACTGACACAGGAAAAAGGAAATACTCCCCCGATTTTCGCACGCCCCTATGGTGAAAGTTACTTTGCTGTCGAGGCACTCGCTGACCGGTTTCGCGCTATGGCGCAAACGACAGGCCAGCATCTGTTGATAGCCGGTTACGGCGCAACGGATGATGACAGCAAACAAGCGATGCACAAAGATTGGACACGTATCGTCGAGCAGGCCTCACAGGGATTCGGTTTTCAGTCGGTCAATACATTGATCATTCCGGAAAGAGATGAGGATGAAGATGGAGAAAATTACGCGGCCGAAGTAATGCAGCAATTTACTGATGCATTAGCGTTCCTGAAACCCGTCGTCAAAGGGAGTAAAAATCAGGTCATCGCATTTGCTTTGGGACCGAAGCATGACAGTATGATGTCACTCGAAGCGCGATTGGAGTGGTTATTACCTGAAAATGCAACGCTCAATAACTTTCAGATCAACCCCCAGCATCTCACCCTGTGGATGGAGCGTGAGGCTAACCGCAGCCTGCAGCAAGCGGCAGAAAATACCGGGGTAATCGTATTTGCGCATGGTTCTGACTTTCACTGGAACGAGAATTTGCGTATCGCGGTACAGCCATTGATGGATCGCTACAAAGTCGAATTTGCTTTTTCCATGGCAGACCCCATCACGATCGAACGCGCAGTACGCAAACTGGAACAGCGCGGTGCGAAGACAGCTGTCATTGTCAGCGCCTACGCAACAAGCACTTCATTTCGCACAGACATCGAGCGCCTGGTCGGACTGGATATCGAAGATCTGCAAGCGCAGCGCGATGCCCGCAATCACAATGGGCATGACGGGCACGGCCATCATGGAAAACCCGGTACGCCTGCACCCAGGATATTAACCTCCCTGCCTGTTGTATGGACAGGCGGATATGAGGACAACCCCTTGTTTGCAACTGCCTTGCTTGATCGCGCACTGGCGTTATCCAAAGCCCCTGCTAAGGAAACGGTCATCCTGGTAGCGCATGGTGCGAAAGATGACCAACGCAACGAGATATGGCTGCAGAAACTGGAAAGCATTGCCAATCACATGCGCAGCAATGGCGGCGAAAAATTCAAAGCCATCCAGGTTGCGACCTGGCGCGAAGATTGGCCGGATAAACGCGCGCCCTGGATTGAGAAAGTCAGAACCATGGTAACCGAGGCCAACAAACAAGGCGGCAAGGCCATTGTCATTCCCGCGCGTACTACAGCGACGGGTCCGGAAAAGAAATTTTTAGCCGGGCTCGAATTTGAACTTGGAGAAGGTTTTGCGCCCCATCCTTTGTTTACGCAATGGGTCGATGAACAAATCCAACAGGGTATTAAGCAGCACGCAACGGCAATAAGCCGCTAAACAGGTTCTAAGAATAAACTGTTTATGTTCTGATAAGAACCCGATTCCAGCCAGCCAAGTCGTATTAGCCAGCCAGAAACTATTAATTTTATTAATGCGATTAATTTTTCTGGAGAATATTCTCATGTCACTCAAACTCGAACCGCGCATGGTCACGCTGGGTATTTACCTCGTGATCATGGCTATTCCTGTCTTTCCTCGGTATAGCGAGGCACAGATGGTACAAACCGAAACAGAACCCGTCAGTAATCTGGCATCCACTAATTTCAAGGAAATTACCGTAACCGCGACACGCACGCTCCGCAAGGTCAGTGATGTGCCCGAGTCGGTCAGCGTTGTCGATACGGAACAATTACGCACCCGCCAGGCCGCCGATATCGGCGATACGCTGCGCTATCTACCCAATGTCGAGTTGGGCGGGGGGCCGCGTAATATTGGTATGAACCCCGTCATACGGGGTATGGGCGACGGGCGTATTCTGTTTTTACTGGACGGTGCCAGACAGGATTATAACCGTGGACATGACGCCCGGATTTTTGTCGATCCATCGTTGCTTAAACGGGTCGAGGTCATGCGCGGCCCCGCTTCAGCCACATGGGGCAGCGGCGCTCTGGGTGGTGTAATGTCCTTGACCACGGTGGACGCAACTGATCTGTTGCGGCCCGGTGAGCGTATGGGTGTGAAAGTTCGAGGCGGATTTCAAAGCATGAACGAACAATACATTCCTGGCGCCAGTGTTTATGGTCTGCTCGGTAATCAGTTCGATTATTTGTTCGATTTCTCCTACCGCAATGCCGCCGATGATATCCGCCTGGGCGATGGTTCCAAACTGCAAAATTCCAGCTTTGAATCCTATGCCAGTCTATCCAAACTGAACTGGACACCGGGTCCGCATCAATTCATGTTTTCAGCGCAAACATTCGACCAGGCCGGAAAAGTGCCGTCGAATGCACAAGCGGGTGTTTCAACGACAAATTTGCTGCTGGATCGGGATACCGAACAACGCAACTACACTCTGCGCTATCGCTACGATAATCCGGACAACAAGTGGCTGGATCCTGAAATCCTGGTTTACCACAACACGACGCATTCTCTTGAACGTAGATTATTTGATCAACGCCGTGATGAAACAGATTTCTCCACCACCGGCATTAATGTACGTAACAGTTCGCGTTTTGATATCGGCAATTTCGCGACGCAATTGTTTACCTATGGTGTTGATTATTTTCACAATGAAGGCAAGGGAAAACGCAATGGTGCGGCACGTCCGGAATTTCCACGGGGCGAGACTGATGTCGTAGGCGTGTATTTGCAGGATGAAATCATGCTATGGGATAGAGTATCACTGACGCCTGGTGTGCGCTGGGATCATTTCAGCAGTCAGGCGGATAATGCAACGGCTGCCAATAAGAATGACCGTGTCAATTTCAAAATCGGCGGGCTTTTCAAAGTTACGGAATGGCTGTCGATTACCGGTGGCTATAACGAAGCATTCCGCGCGCCTACACTGAGTGAATTATTTACCACCGGCACCCATTTCACCTGCGGCCCGGGTTGCTCCAATCTGTTTATACCCAACCTTAATCTCAAACCGGAAACGGCGTTTAACAAAGAAATCGGGATGCGCATACAAAAATCAGATCTGCTTTATGCGAGCGACCAGTTAAACATCAGGGGTGCGTATTTCAATAACAAGGTCAAAGACTTTGTTGATCTACTCGTTGATTTTGTGCCTTTCCCAGTACCCGGAAATCCGGGTGCCGGGGGTACCACGTCGAGTGGCAACGTGCGCAATGCCTTGCTGGAGGGATTTGAAATAGAAGGTAATTACGCGGCAAAATATGGTTACGCTGGCTTTTCATATGCCCAGACACGTGGCCACAATAAAACAATAGGCGGTGCATTATCCAACGTTCAGCCGGACAAATGGATTGTTCTGGCTGGCCTGAATTGGCCGGCCTACAATCTCTCCCTCGGTTGGCGCAGCAGCATCGTCGATGCGCAAAACCGCGTGCCAACAGGCGGAACACCTACGCCGGGCTATACGCTGCATGATCTGACGCTGACCTGGCTGCCACGAGATGGTACTTTCAGAGGATTACGATTCGATTTCGGGATCGACAATCTAACCGATAAGGATTACCGGCGTCATCTCTCCGTGCTGAGGGATCCGGGTCGCAATTACAAAATCGCGATCTCACATCAGTTTTAAATGGAAGCGCGCACGTGACTGAAGCCACAGTTATGCTGCGGCATAGGGAGATGCGCGTTCCATGCAAAACAGAGTCTGTTAAACCACCCGTGGTGCTTTGATAAGTACCACGGGATTTTTTCTTCATTTGCCATCAGGCCATAAACATCAACAGCTACAAGCTAAAAGAGGGTTGCGGCAGGCGAATTTACCACGACCACATCAGCAAAGATTCAAATATCCCCAGCACTGCACCGACCAATATCACTGTCATAATGTCGAATCTGTATTTCCACAATGCGATGAAAGCCAACACGGAGAGGATAAATGGATATATCCGGAAGGTGTCTGCAGAAGGTACTGCGACATTGCCATGCAACCAGAACGTATGCCAGGCGAAAAATACGGCAAGACTGAGTATGACGCCCACAATTGCGGCGGTTATGCCCATCAGCGGCGCAGTAAATTGGAGTTCGTTGCGCGTCGCTTCCACCAGCGGGCCGCCAACCAGTATGAACAGAAACGAAGGTAAGAAAGTAAAAAAGGTGGCGATAGCAGCACCTGCCATGCCTGCACCGACAGTATTTTCAGATACTGCCTTGGCCACTCCACCCAGATAGCCTATCCAGGTAACAATCATGATCAAAGGTCCCGGGGTGGCTTCACCCAAGGCCAAGCCATCCATCATTTGCGGACCTGTCAGCCAGGCGTAATGTTCAACACTCCCTTGATACACATAGGGCAAAACGGCATAGGCACCCCCAATGGTCAAGAAAGCCGCTCGGGTAAAAAAATGGCCCATCTCAAGCAGTGCGGAATGGCTATTGATGAAATACATGATCGCTAACCAGAACAGCACAAAAACGCACAGCGTCAAACCGAGTTTACGCCATGAAAAACGGGCATGCATCGGGGTCGGCGTGTCGTCGTCAATCAATGCCGGGCCATATCTGTGCTTAATTGCATGATGCCGGTCACTCGTTGCGAATTTTTGCGGAAAAGCCTTTCCGCCAACGGCCCCCAGAATGGCCGCCGTCAGCACAATCCATGGGAAACTGATGTTGAAAAAGAAGATGGCAATGAAAGCGCATACCGCCATGCACCACAATAGAAAATTTTTCAGTACACGTACACCGATGCGCCAGGCGGCAAAGAAAACAATAGCCACTACGGCGGGTTTAATACCATCGAAAACAGCTTTAATCAGCGGTATATCGCCATACGTCAGATAAATGCCTGCTAATAGCGAAAGCAGCAAAAATGCCGGCAGAAAAAACAATATGCCGGCCACGATGCCGCCGCGAATGCCGTGCATCAGCCAGGCAATATAAATTGCCAGCTGCGTTGCTTCAGGGCCGGGCAGTAACATGCAATAATTCACGGCATGCAAAAAACGCCGCTCGGAAATCCAGCGGCGTTTTTCCACCAGTTCTTGATGCATCATTGAAATCTGTCCGGCCGGGCCGCCAAAGCTGATTAGGCCAAGCTTCAACCAATACCGGCAGGCCTCTTGCAGAGAAACATTTCCGGCAGGAGATTTATGATCGGGCATTATGTGTTCTGGTTTTCACCATCCATTATAGAGATGTCCACATCCGATCAGCAATGCGTCTACCCCATGCTGCTATACCTTTCAGTATCCTGGGCTTGTACATTTCGATGGCGCGTTATGTACGTCTAGGAAACAGTGAAGAACCATCACATTGCTCAAAATACACGGATAGCGCTCTTGATTTATATATTAAATTGAACGCCGCTAAAGTATGAAATTCCTCAGGTTTTGATACTGATCGCCGAATACACAAAGGTTTCTCATAAAAAGAATTACTCCTGTTGGCAAATTAAAGTTTCATTTTTCCAGGTCGATGGAACAACTTTATCACCCAGCAAAAAATCGATACTATGAAAATAACAGTGAACTATCAATCCGGGCATCGACAAGCATTTATCGTTCCAAAGAATATGCTGGCCCTGGATTTTCGTAAGCTGGCCGAGGGAATCGGCGGGAAAATCGATAATATAGAATTTTCTTTATCCAACAACCAAGTCGGTTTTTATAACGCGGAAATCAAAGAACCCATATTCTATCCGGAATAGATACGCCAGGTAATACAATACCTTAAGATAACGTGCTTGCGTTATCCTGCAACAATTCCCGTTAAAACGGAATATCGTCTTCCATATCATCAAAACCCGTATTGTTTCTACCCGGCGATGATCGTGCCGGACTGGAGCTGGAGCCAGGGCCAGGTTCATGCTCATCTCGTTCGGATGTGTCGAAACTGTCACTGCCAGAACGGCTGCCCAACATTTTCATATCGGTGGCAATCACTTCAGTCGTATAGCGGTCAACGCCGTTTTTATCCGTCCATTTACGGGTTTCAAGTCTGCCTTCAACATAAACAGAGCGTCCTTTCTTGAGATATTCGCCCGCTATTTCCGCCAGTTTCCGATAAAAAGTGACACGGTGCCATTCCGTTTTTTCCTGCTTCTCACCATTTTTATCTTTCCAGGTTTCGGTTGTTGCCAATGTGATATTGGTTACCGCCTCGCCACTTGACATGTAGCGGGTTTCAGGATCTTTTCCCAGGTTTCCTATAAGTATAACTTTATTGACGGACGCCATTTACGCTTCCTCTCCTAGCAGTTTAATAACACCTTCTTCATCAAAGCCTTGCATGTCCACTTTCAGGTAAGCGACTCTTTCATTAGCCAAAACCAATGCTTCGTAAACACCTGACAATGCCGCGAGTTGTTGAGACAATTGCTGCGATCTGGCCGCATCCATTTCCAGCACTTGATACATTCTGGAACGCACTGCTGCGGGTGCTTTCATGGTAACAGCCATGACTAGCCATATCACCAGAAGTCCGCTACAGAAAGTATATAATGCAAAACTTCCATAGTGCTCAAGTAAATAACCACCAACCGCAGCCCCGATAAATGCACCTAGAAACTGAGTACTGCTGTAAACGCCAATGGCGGTCCCCTTGGCACCGACAGGGGCAATTTTAGAAATCAGCGAGGGCAAACTTGCTTCAAGCAAATTAAATGCCGTAAAAAAAATCAATAAAGCTATCGCCGTACCGGCTATCGAACCGGCAGTCAGCGCCAATGTTATTTGCCCGCATAATAATAAAGCAATCGCTGCTATAAACATTTGCTTTAACTTGGCTTTCTTCTCACTGTAAATAATTGCCGGAATAATAAGCAGCATCGATAAAATCAAAATCGGCAGATATACTTGCCAATGATGATCAATAGCCATACCCGCCTCACGCAATGTTAGCGGCACAACCAGCCATAACGCCATTAATGTGGCATGTAATGCACAAATGCCATAATTTAATCGCAATAACTGTGTATTGCTTAATACACTGCCAAAGCTTTCAACAGAGGCCTCGGTATCTGAATGAAATCGACTGATTTCCGGATCCGGGATAATTTTCTTTACAATGAGAATAGCTAAAACCGCCAGTATACCTGTCATGGCGAAAATGCCCGGTACACCAATCCATTGATTCAATGCAGGCGCTACGATCAAGGAAGCGGCAAATACCGTACCAATCGTCATGCCGATTGCAGCCATGGCTTTAGTGCGATGTTCTTCACGCGTAAGATCGGCAGCCAGTGCCATAACGGCTGCTGAAATAGCGCCCGCCCCCTGAACAATGCGGCCTAATATAACCCAGTAAATATCTACGGCGGTAGCTGCGATAAAACTACCTATCGCAAACAAAACCAGACCGAAATAGATAACAGGTTTGCGCCCTATGCGATCAGACAACCAGCCAAAAGGAATCTGCAGAATCGCTTGTGTCAGGCCATAGGCACCCAGAGCAATTCCAATCAGTGTATAGTTATTGCCACCAGGCAGATGTTCCGCATAAAAAGCAAATACCGGCAGAATGATGAACAATCCAAACATGCGCAAACCATAAACACTCGCCAGCCCGGCAGTGGCACGCAATTCTGATGGCGACATTTTTTCAGTTGAAGATGATACAGACATGAATCAGGTTATGTGTTTTCTCAAAAATTGGGTATATTATCAGGTTGACCCGTACATAGATAGCAATGGAATTGATAAGAATCCGCGGTGCGCGCACCCATAATCTGAAAAATATTAATCTTGAACTGCCGCGTAACAAGCTTGTCGTCATTACCGGACTTTCCGGATCAGGCAAATCCTCACTTGCATTTGACACCCTCTATGCAGAAGGGCAAAGGCGTTATGTAGAATCACTCTCCGCATACGCCCGGCAATTCCTGCAGCTCATGGAAAAACCGGATGTCGATTCGATTGAAGGCCTGTCACCGGCAATCGCCATTGAACAAAAGGCGACTTCACACAACCCCCGCTCAACCGTTGGCACGGTGACTGAGATTCATGATTACCTGCGCCTCCTTTTTGCCCGGGTGGGTGATCCACAATGTCCCGAACATCACATCACCCTGGCGGCTCAAAGCGTTTCACAAATGGTTGACCATGTTCTGGAGCTGCCGGAAGAGACGCGACTGATGATTCTGTCGCCGCTGATCATTGAACGGAAAGGCGAACAGGCGGATTTGTTTGACGAATTACGCGCGCAAGGATTTGTCCGTCTGCGCATCGATGGAGAAGTCTATGACATTGACACTTTGCCCAAGCTGGAAAAAAATAAAAAACATACTGTCGAAGTCGTCATTGACCGCCTGAAAGTATCATCCGACGCCAAACAGCGCCTGGCTGAATCCTTCGAGGTCGCCCTGCGGCATGCGGATGGCCGTGCGCTGGCCGTTGAAATGGACAGCGGACAGGAACATCTCTTTTCAGCAAAATTCAGTTGTCCGGTATGCAGCTATTCACTTTCCGAACTGGAACCACGGCTGTTTTCGTTCAATAATCCGCTCGGCGCTTGCCAGCGGTGCGATGGACTGGGCCAGATCACTTTTTTTGATCCGGCGCGGGTTGTGGCTTTTCCGCATTTATCGCTGGCTTCCGGCGCGGTAAAAAACTGGGACAAGAGAAATCAATTCTATTTCCAGATACTGAGCAGTCTTGCGAAGCATTACGATTTCGATATCGAAACGCCTTTTGAAAAACTCGCTTCGGAGACCCAGCATATTATTCTGCACGGATCGGGGCAGGAAAAGATTTTGTTTACCTATCTTAACGATGGCGGAAAAAAAAGCCAACAGAAACATCCTTTTGAAGGCATCATTCCCAACCTGACACGACGCTACCGCGAAACCGAATCACAGACTGTGCGCGAGGAACTCGGAAAGTATCTGAATGCAACGATTTGTCCGGATTGTCAGGGCACCCGTTTATGTACAGCAGCCCGGCATGTGTTTGTAGCCGCCAAGACCATATACGAAATCAGCGCATTACCGCTTAAGCAAGCCAAAGTTTTTTTTGATCAACTGGTTCTGTCTGGACACCGGCAATCGATCGCGGAACGGATTGTCAAGGAAATCTCCAGCCGGCTTCAGTTTCTGAATAATGTCGGGCTGGATTATCTGTCGCTCGATCGTTCCGCCGACACTTTGTCCGGGGGCGAATCGCAGCGTATACGACTGGCCAGTCAGATCGGTTCCGGATTGACCGGCGTCATGTATGTACTTGATGAACCCTCCATCGGACTGCATCAGCGTGACAACGACCGCCTGCTCAATACCCTTAAACATCTGCGGGATCAGGGTAACAGCGTCATTGTCGTGGAACATGACGAGGATGCGATACAGATCGCGGATTATGTCGTCGATATGGGACCCGGTGCGGGCGAGCATGGCGGAGCGGTGGTCGCTCAGGGCAGGCCGGAAGATATTCGGGCAAATCCTGATTCCCTGACAGGAGCCTATCTTTCAGGAAAACTGTCAATCCGGATACCCGAGCAGCGTACGGTGCCGAATCAGGACAGAATACTGCGCATAACCGGTGCTTCGGGTAATAATCTGAAACAGATACCGCTGAATCTGCCTGTCGGATTATTTGTCTGTATTACAGGCGTTTCCGGTTCAGGCAAATCAACATTAATCAACGAAACACTCCATCGCGCGGCCGCCCAGCATCTTTATGCCAGCAGCACGGAACCGGCTCCGTTCGAGCATATTGAAGGCCTTGAGTTTTTCGACAAAGTCATCAACATGGATCAAAGTCCGATTGGACGTACACCGCGTTCCAACCCGGCGACATACACCGGTCTTTTTACGCCGATCCGGGAATTGTTCGCCGGTGTGCCGCAAGCGCGCGAACGGGGTTATGCACCCGGACGCTTTTCATTTAATGTGAAAGGCGGACGCTGCGAAGCCTGCCAGGGTGACGGCGTGATCAAGGTTGAAATGCATTTTCTACCTGACATCTATGTGACCTGCGATGTTTGCCATGGCAAACGTTATAACCGCGAAACGCTCGAAATTCAGTATAAAGGCAAAAATATCACTGAAATCCTGCACATGACGGTGGAGAATGCGGTTGAATTTTTCAATCCGGTACCCGTGGTTGCACGCAAACTGCAAACGCTGCTCGATGTCGGGCTGGGTTATATTACGCTGGGGCAATCGGCGACAACCCTGTCGGGCGGAGAAGCACAACGCGTTAAGCTCTCATTGGAACTTTCCAAACGCGATACGGGCAGAACCCTGTACATACTCGACGAACCCACCACAGGTCTGCATTTTCAGGATATCGATTTGTTATTGAAGGTACTACACCGACTCCGTGATCATGGCAATACCGTTGTTGTCATCGAACATAACCTGGATGTCATAAAAACTGCAGACTGGATCATCGATCTGGGACCTGAAGGCGGAGATGGTGGTGGATATATTGTGGCAGAAGGCACGCCCGAAACTGTTGCGGCGAACCCAAACAGCTTTACCGGAAAATATTTACAGAACGTGCTGAAAAAATGAATCCGCGCACATGGATGCTGGACAGCTTCCAGGCCGCTGTGAAAGCGGCCGATCCACTGCACATTGTGCCGCATTTTCTGCCCGATCTGTCTGAATTGCCTGCACTGCCCAAGGGGCGTGTACTGGTCATTGGCGCAGGCAAGGCATCTGCGGCCATGGCATTGGCAGTTGAAAATAACTGGCCCGAATACCGCGCATTAGAAGGCATTGTGGTAACACGGTATGGCCATGCAATACCAACGCGCCGCATCACGATTATAGAAGCCGGCCACCCCATACCCGACGAAAACGGTATGCAAGCAGCGCAACAAATCCTGCAGCACGTAAAGCAGTTGACAGCGGATGATTTATTGCTTTGCCTGTTCAGTGGCGGCGGCTCCAGCTTGCTATCATTGCCATCCGATGGCATTTCACTGACCGATCTCCAGCATGTGACACAACAACTTTTACATTGCGGCGCCAGCATCCAGGAAATCAACACGGTCAGGAAACATATTTCAAGAATACAGGGCGGGCAACTCACCGCGGTCTGTAAAGCCCCCGTACAGGCACTGATTATTTCAGATGTCACCGGCGACGATCCCGCGCATATCGCTTCGGGTCCCTGCGCTCCCGATCCAACCCTTTTCTCGGATGCTTTAGCTGTACTTAAACACTATCATCTCGATGCGCCGCTCAGTATACAGAATACCCTTCGTGCAGGAGATCGACACTTACTGGATGAAACACCCAAGCCGGGATCACCGGTCTTCAAGCACGTCAAGAATCAGGTTATCGCCAGTGGACGCCAAAGCTTGTACGCAGCAAAAAATTTCCTTCAGCAGAACGGTATCAATGTATTGATTATGGGCGACACGGTTACCGGTGAAGCACGCGAAGTGGCAAAAGCCTATGCTGCTCTGGTTCGGGAAATCCGTTTGTATCCGGATATTCTAAAAGCGCCGATCGCACTGCTCTCCGGTGGTGAAACAACAGTGACGCTGCGAGGGAACGGGCGTGGTGGCCGTAACACAGAATTTTTATTGGCGTTGTTGATTGCACTCGATGGTTTGGATCAGGTTTATGCGCTGGCATGCGATACGGATGGCATTGATGGTTCTGAGCATAATGCAGGTGCATTGATCACCCCCGATTCCTTGTTGCGCGCCAGACAGGCCGGAATGCGCGCGGAATCATTTCTGATCAATAACGATGCGTTCAGCTTTTTTAAAAAACTGGGCGATCTTGTGATTACCGGGCCGACTTATACCAACGTCAATGACTATCGGGCAATCTTGGTGTTATGAAATGTAGTCCGGCTTTCCCCGGAGGATTGATTACTCAGACGTTTATCTCTTGGGTCAATTTGTATTGATGCAACGCTGTATCCTGATTGAAACCAGCGGTTGATGACATATTCATAAAAAGCCTGGTTTCTTATCCTGTTACTGCCTGATACAAGCACCTTGCCGCGTTCAGTCAGAATAACACGACGCGAGATTCCAGCTGATTATTCATCGCATCAGGGCAACCTATTTTGGTCGGCTCTCCACAATAAAAACAAACGTACGTTTACCAGGCTTTTTTGACAAATCCACCCGGTTCGAAGTGCATAGCAGGTTAATTTCGTTACTTCATTTTTGATGACCTTCTTCAGTATTCCTGTCAATGGATTCAACGTGAGTAACTGCGTCTGTTTCTTTGTTGTTTTCCTCACCGATACTGCTTTTAGTTTTGCTTTTAGTTGATTTTTTCTCGCGTTTTTTGATTTCATTATTGATTTCAAACAGGAAGCTCTGGTTATCCTTGCGTTGTTTCTCACTTTTATACCAGGCAAGACAAGTAATTGATCCTAAAATAACCAAAAAAACATTCAGAATATCCACACCATCAAAAAAGATAAAGGCGATACCGGTCGAAACAGCGAATGCACCGAGGAATGCAGTGAAATGCCACATTGTATTGCTTGATTTTTTATAACGCGTGCTCAATTCTTCCAATTTGTCCCGCGTTGAAATCAGTTCTTCGTCCGTCCATTTTTTCATGCTCATGACGTGTTGGTCTCCTTTGATAAAATTGGCTAAACACCGAAATCAGAAATAGTGCTGATAATTTGTCATTTTAGCAGGTTGATGTACTACGCGAGATCTGTCAACAACATCGACAAGTATAACTTCACTCTACGTAGCCTTTCTCATGAAGGTCAGTTTTGAGGTAAAAAGACAGGCAACAAAAAAGGCACCTGAAGGTGCCTTTTTTGCTTGTTAAAGTAATGCTTAGAAATTGTGACGCATACCTACGGTATAAACGTTACTATCTTTCATTAAGTTGTTTTTGTCGTCAATCATATTACGTTGATAACCGCCAAACAGGCTTGTACGTTGACTCAGACTATGGATCGCACCGACTGTAAAGCTGCTGACATCACGCTTTTCCGCAGTCGTTGTACGGTTTGCCTCTGACATACCACCCTGTGCAATCAGACGTGTACTACCCAGAGCATATTCACCGCTGACAAACCACAAGCGGCCATCACCATTGATATTCATCGCTGAACTGCATTGTGCACGAGGATCTCCAGTTGCACCAAGCTGCGCCGCACTGGTGCAAGATGCCGCACCGTTTATCGTTGCATCATTGATATCTTCATACTGTCCTGCAATGCGGAAGTTGTTGAAACTCCATGATGCACCGCCACGCCAGATTTGTTCATCATCCGCACCAGGGCCGAAGTTTGCAGTCTGGTATGCGCGTTGTGCTGTGCTGATATTGTCTCTTGAATAACCGCCAAATATGCCAAAGTTATGTTCGTTTGCGAGGGTTATTTCATATTTACCAGTTACCTGAAAATCCCATTCACCGTCTTCACCGCCAGAGTTATTAGGATTAACGCTACCACCAAAAACAGGATCAAGTCTATCTGAGTCACCAGGCATCAGCAATGCAGCAAAAGAAAAACCTTCTACTTTTGGTGAGTCGTAACGGACTGCGCTGTTGACAAAGCCTTGTGCGCCGGAACCCATGCCGTTTGCGGATGCAACCATGGTGCCGCCGCTACCTGCTGCCTGCAATGTGGTATATGCAAATGGATCGATCGTTTGACCACCAGCAAAATCTTTGAACGGAGATTGAACACGTCCAAATTTGACTTCACCCCATTGATCATTGGCCAAAGCAACCCAACGTTCACGTGCAAAACCTAAATCACTGCTACCGGTATTAAAACCAAACTCAAGATGCGCTTTGGCTTTTAATCCGCCGCCCAATTGTTCAACTACATGCACACCCCATCTTGAACGACCGGTATCATCACCGACAAGTGCCTGGCTGGAAACACCAGAATAATCAATTGTTGCATATTCGGCTTGCGCGCTACCGAACATGGTGACACTGGTTCCTTGCGCTGACACAACCATTGGTGTTGCAAGCGCACCGGCTACTGCTAACGAAATAAGTTTTTTCTTCATAGGGAAATTCTCCTGTAATGTTAAAACGACTGGGGGTCGCTTGTTAACCCATCTATGCTCCGGTGGAATGCACCCCACTGTTTTTTTGACCATCCA
>CAZTCY010000037.1:0-27590 GCA_964612715.1 uncultured Nitrosomonas sp.
ATCTCTAATTGTAGAAACCATATACTAAAGATGGTTTTAATCTAAAAAAGTTTCATGACATTTTTAATGTATTGTGCAATCTTTCGCGCTGCGATAGATTTAGTAATTATCGTGCAACTACGCCATTGCCGGTTCTATCTTGCAAGAATGTGGTTAATACATAAGGATAATCAATGCCTCAGCATTTTGACTATATCTGCCTGGGTGCAGGCAGCGGTGGCATCGCTTCAGCGAACAGAGCTGCGATGCATGGCGCGAAAGTGCTTTTGGTCGAAGCCGGACATCTCGGCGGTACTTGCGTGAATGTGGGTTGCGTACCCAAAAAGGTGATGTGGTATAGCGCACAAGTCGCTGAAGCAATTCATTTATTCGCAGGGGATTATGGCTGGGATGTGGCCGTTAAAAAATTTGACTGGAATTATCTGGTAAGCAACCGCCAAGCCTATATAGAGCGTATTCACGGTTCTTATAAAAATACGCTGGCGAATAACGGCGTGACTTTGATTAACGGTTTTGGCCGTTTTGTAAATAACACCACTATCGATGTGAATGGTGCGCACTACAGTGCAAACCATATTCTGATTGCAACCGGTGGCACACCCGTTATTCCAAATGTTCCGGGTGCGTTATACGGTATTGACTCCGACGGATTTTTTGCGTTGCGGGACCGGCCGGAAAGCGTGGCCGTGGTGGGTGGTGGTTACATTGCGGTAGAGCTGGCGTGCATGTTACATGCCCTGGGCAGTAAGACTCGCCTGTTTGTCCGTAAACACGCACCGTTGCGTAATTTTGATCCGCTGATATATGAGACATTGATGGAAAGCATGGTGGCGAACGGCCTGATTGTGCATCTTCACAGCGTTCCGGCAGCGGTAGAGCAGAATGCCGATAGCAAGCTGACGCTGCATCTGAAAAGCGGCGAGAAATATACCGTTGACACGTTAATATGGGCAGTCGGACGCGCACCGTCGACAGGGAACATTGGTCTGGAAAATACCGATGTGGAACTGGATGAAAAAGGTTATGTCCGGGTCGACGCACAACAAAATACCAGTGCGGAAGGTATTTATTGCGTTGGTGACTGTATGGCGGGCGGTAAAGCACTTACGCCTGTTGCCATTAAAGCGGGACGTCTGTTATCTGAACGGCTGTTTAACGGCCGGTCGGATGCAAAAATGGATTACAGTCTGATTCCAACAGTCGTTTTCAGTCATTCGGCCATCGGTACAATGGGTATGACTGAGTCAGAAGCGGTTGCCCGTTACGGTAAGGACAACATCAGGATTTACACTGCAAGTTTTACGGCCATGTATACGGCGATTACCGGTCATCGTCAGCCTTATAAAATGAAACTGGTATGCGCGGGTAAGGAAGAAAAGATTGTAGGTATCCATGGTATCGGTCACGGGATGGATGAGATTCTCCAGGGCTTTGCGGTGGCCATCAGGATGGGTGCGACCAAAGCCGATTTTGATGCCGTTGTGGCCATTCACCCAACCAGCGCTGAAGAGTTTGTAACCATGCGCTGATGCTTTAATCCGGGTGACGAATTGATACAAATCCGTTAATGGTCAGTGCGTAGCGATTTCAGGAATTTTTTTATTGCTTGAATTCATCTGCCAAAGGTTTTGAATATCCTGCAACAGGAAAGTATCACCCATTCATCATGTCTGAATCAATGCTGTTTTTCTGAACCCTGCCGGCTTGCTTGCCAGGGTGTCATCAATCTACGCGTACGACTATTTTATTTTTCTGAGACGATCCGGATCGTCATTCGGATTTCCAGTCTCTCGCTTTTCTCGAGTATGTGTGTGCCTAACTTCGGCGTACTCTCATTGCCGGTGTGATTTTTCACACAGCCAATAATTTCGTTTATCAACATAATTGGGCTAACAATGAATATGTGCTGATTAATATACTTAAATTATTTTGCAGGGAGTAATCATATGCAAGAAACCACTGATGTCCTTGGTCATGAGAATTGCATTGAGCCATTGGCGATTATCGGTATCGGATGCCGCTACGCAGGTGGAGCGAATGATCCGGAGAGTTTCTGGAAATTGTTACTGAGTGGCGTTGACGCCGTTTCAGAGATTCCGTCTGACCGTTGGAACCTGAAACGATTCTATGATCCCGATCCCGCTAAACCTGGAAAAATTTATACGCGTGAGGGTGGTTTTCTGAAGCAGAGAATTGATGAGTTTGATGCACTGTTTTTTGGGATTGCGCCACGCGAGGCCGAGTGCATGGATCCACAGCAGCGATTGCTGCTGGAAACGAGCTGGGAAGCTTTAGAGGATGCCGGAATTCCTGTTGAATCAATTGCAGGAACAAATACCGGTGTTTTTATAGGTGCTTTTACACTGGATCACAAGCTGACCCAGATGGGAAGCACAAACCGAAATTTCATAACAACACATACGGCTATAGGCTCCACCATGACGATTCTCTCGAATCGCATATCGTATATGCTCGATTTGCATGGTCCGAGCATGAGTCTGGATACCGCATGCTCGTCATCGCTGGTTGCAACACACCTGGGTTGTCAGGCAATCTGGCGTGGGGAATGCGATATGGCATTGGTAGGCGGTGTGAATATTATGTCGCGGCCGGAATATCCGGTGGCGATGTGCAAGGGCGGTTTTCTGGCGCCTGATGGGCGCAGCAAAAGTTTTGATGAGCGCGCCAATGGTTATGGCCGTGGTGAAGGGGCGGGCATTGTTGTGCTAAAGCCATTGTCTGCCGCATTAAAAGATGGTGATTTTATTTATGCTTTGGTAAGAGGTACAGGCGTCAATCAGGATGGGCGTACGAATGGAATAACCGTGCCCAATCCTGAGGCTCAAGCAGCCTTGATCCGTAAAGTCTGTGATACGTATGCAATTGATCCGCAAAAAATATATTATTTTGAAGCGCATGGAACGGGAACGCCAGTAGGGGATCCCCTTGAAGCGCAAGCGCTGGGATCGGTCGTAGGTCAGGGGCGCAGCAAGAAAAATGCATGCCTTATCGGATCGGTTAAATCAACCATCGGGCATACAGAAGCTGCCGCCGGTGTAGCTGGGATGATTAAAGCAGCGTTATGCCTTTCTCATCGCCAAGTACCGCCGCAAGCGAATTTAAGAAAACCGAATCCTAATATCCCTTTTGATGATCTTGGCCTACGTTTGCCCCGCAAACTTGAGAAGCTCGCGCCAAAAGCCGCACAGATTTTTGCCGGAATCAATTCTTTTGGTTACGGTGGCACCAATGCGCACGTTATTCTGGAAAATGCGCCTGCAAAACCAGATCTGAACGCCAGTAAGATTCTGAAGAATGAAGCACCTTACATTTTACCTTTATCGGCAAGAAGTGAAAACGGACTGACAGCACTTGCGCAGTTGTGGCTTGATCGTTTTACAGAACATAACCCCCAGTCACTCGACGATCTTTGCTATTCGGCATCCTGCCGCCGCAGTCATCATCATTATAGAGCTGCCATTGTTGGCAATACTTTCACAGAAATGCGTACGCAACTTGATCAGTTTGTCGCCCAGGGTACGGGAGAATGGCTGGCAACTGGAAAAATCATTGAGAGCGAAATAAAGAAACCTGTTTTTGTTTATACCGGCATGGGACCGCAATGGTGGGCCATGGGGCGTGAGCTATATGCGAAAGAATCTGTGTTCAAGGAAGCAGTGGATCATTGCGACGCGCTATTCTATAAATTATCTGGCTGGTCAATATTAAGCGAAATGCTGGCCGAGGAAGAAAAATCCCGGATTTCAGAAACAATTATCGCGCAACCGGCAAATTTCGTTCTTCAAGTTGGTCTGACAGCGCTGTTACGCGTTCATGGCATCGAGCCTGCGGCAATAGTCGGGCACAGTGTGGGTGAGGTAACAGCAGCGTATATCTCCGGTGTGTTGACGCTGGAAGAAGCAATCAAAGTCAGTTACTACCGAAGTCATATACAAAGTAAAGCCGCGGGACAAGGGCAAATGCTGGCGGTGGGTATTGATCTGGAAAAATGCCGGGAACTGCTTGAATTGACCGAAAATACAGTTTCTGTAGCGGCAGTTAATAGCCCGAATTCAATCACCCTTGCGGGTGAAAGTGGAAGTTTGCAGGCTTTGTCAACGTATTTAACCGCTGCTAACGCGTTTAACCGTTTTCTTAAGGTTGAAGTCGCCTATCACAGCCACTTCATGGATAGGCTTAAACCTGAAGTTCGGGAAAAACTGGCGGATTTAAAGCCATCACTGCCCGATATTCCGCTTTATTCAACGGTAACCGGTGATCTGGTAAATGCGGTTGCCTACGATGCGGAGTATTGGTGCGACAATATTCGTGAGCCAGTCTATTTCGCCCAAGCAATGGAAGGTTTATTACGGGATGGACACCGGATATTCCTGGAAATTGGTCCTCATCCGGTATTGTCAACCGCGATCAGGGAATGTTGCAGTGAGAAAAAAGTAAGTGTGCAAAATGTCGCTACCATGAAACGGGGCGCACCCGAGCAGCTCACTTTTAAACTGGGTTTGGCCAGCTTATATACATCGGGATATGATCTGGACTGGGAGCGCATGTATGCCGATGAGGCGCACTATGTCAAACTGCCAACCTATCCGTGGCAAAGAGAAGTCTATTGGCATGAACAACATGATTCATTATCGGATCGTTTCAGCAATCCCGCGCATCCATTACTTGATCAGCGTTTGCGCGATCCCCGGCCAGCCTGGCAAGGAACGCTGAATCACCAATTTATTCCATTCTTACAAGACCATCAGGTTGATAGTCTTGTCGTAATGCCGGGCGCGGCCTATATTGAAGCAGGTCTCGCATCATACTACGAAGTGACTGAAGATAAAGAGTCTATTTGTTCAATGGAGAATATCCTTTTCCATCAGGCATGCATACTTGAGTCAGGCAATGATCCGATTATTCATATTAATCTTGACAGTGAAACCGGAGAATATTCTTTTTTCAGCAAGAATCAGGAAGATCCTGTTAACTGGCAGCTGCATGCTTCAGCGGTGGTAAAAGAATGGAAGTCAGGCGGTATTAAAAAGCGGGTTTTGAACGAGCCCGGGATAATTTCACAGCAATGTACTGAACATATCGACATTGAACACCTTTACAGGAATCTGGCAATAAGAGGGCTGGCATATGGACCGTATTTCAGAACAATTCGTCAATTAAGCCGGGGAAAAAATGAGGTGCTGGTAAGGATCGAATTACACGATAACTTGCTTAACGATTTCTCCAGCTATTACCTGCATCCCTGTTTGCTTGACGGCTGCTTTCAGTCGCTTATTGCTTTGGTTGAAGAGGATGAAAGCTTCTACATGCCTGTATCGATTGAAAAAATAGTTTATTACAGTCCTCCTGGAAAATTACTTTGGTGTCATGGGAAACTGGCTCAGAAAGATAAGAAAGGAATCAAAGGTTCACTTTTATTGTATGGAGAAACAGGGGATTTATGTGTTGAGATAGACGGTTTGTTCTGCAGGGCATTGCAACCCGCAAAAGAAGAGTCCGGTAAACAACTGGAAAAATATGCTTACGCCTGGAAATGGCAACAGCAGGATTTAGCATTCGAAAATAATAGAAGTGGTTCATGGGTTGTTTTTTCGGATGACAGCGATGCCTGCAATCATTTATGCGCGCAGCTTGAAGAAGAGCCGGATAACACTATTTTTCAGATCAAATCTTCCGACATCTATCAGGAAAGCGATCCAATTATCCGGGCGCTAGATGGCGATCAATGCCATCATCTAAAAACAATGCTTGAATACGTGAAAAACCGAAAATGTGTTGGGATAGCGTATTTGTGGAGCCTGAATCAGCAAGGTACCGCGGATGATCCGGTAGGAATCGGACATACGTCTGCAGCACTGCAGATTCTGCAATCTATTGATGAGGTTTTTTCGTCAGCATCACTCAGATTGTACTTTGTCGTACAGGATGCCAATCCGGTAAAAGAGAATGACAAGTTAGCCAACCTGGCACAATCTTCACTAACGGGACTGGTTAGAGTCGCGCATAATGAATTTCCTGCTTTTAAATGTTCTTTAATAGATCTTGATCGTCATAATATCGAGCGGTCTATAACACAATTGAAAGCTGAACTGTTATCTGACACGCCTGAGGATGATGTGGCGTTCCGGGATGCGCAGCGATTTGTGCATCGTCTCGAGCATGTGGAAATACCCGAGGATTATTTCCGGAACCAGATTTTGACGCTCAATGCTGCACAGGTGGAGGCATTCCAGCTGGATTCGGATAATGATCATACATTCAAACCGATTTCCCGTACCAGACCAAAAACAGATGAAGTGGAAGTCGTGGTCGATTATGTCAATTTAAACAGTGTTGTGGCTGACCCCGGCCGGGAAAATGCTGTAGATGGGTATTTTGCAACAGGTCGCGTATGTAAAACAGGCAAGAAAGTATCACAGTTGAGCAAAAATGATCGTGTCATTATCGCCGTGAAAGGCATGCCTGCATCGCATTGCACATTGCCAGCCACGCAAGTATTCAATATATCGGATCACTTTAAACATATAGCTTCAGAGGATCTGGCCGCGCTGACAACTTCAGTGCTTCCAGCTTACTATTTACTCCGTTACCTTACCAGCATTTTACCCGGGGAAACACTATTGGTTGATGCACAGTCTGGATTGTGCATATCTTCATTGCGACATATCGCTAAATGGCTGAATGTTGATTTAGTTTTCTATAGTACTGACGACGAGCAAATCAGGGCACTGGAATCGCAGTATGGCCTGGTTGTTCTGGATGCCCGGAAAACTGATTTTGCGGATTCTTTAGGGTGCGAAATAAAAACTGCTGAAATCAGTGTCTGGATTCATGCAGGCAATGTGGAGACTGATTCTCCTGCACTGTTAGATTTACCTGTTATTCGTGAAGTCATTATCACTTCGGGTTCGGTTCTGAAAAGGACATCATCAAAAAAACTGGGCGTGATTTTTTTCCAACCAGACGGATTAAACATTGCATTATCCTCGCCAACTTTATTTGCCAGATTATTGACAGAAATAGCAAATTATTTGAATGAAACTGCTTCAGCATGTGTCATTTCTTATCAGCTTTTACCAAAACAGTTGTCCGCAAAGCTGGCATTAAATCATTTTTATACACCTGTTCTATCATTTAACGATAAAACGACTATTCCTGTTTCAATAGCCGAAGACAAAATCCGATTTGATTCTACAGCCTCTTATTTAATTACTGGCGGATTTGGCGGATTTGGCCTGGAAACCGCCAAGTGGCTGGTTGAGCATGGTGCGAAGCATCTTGTTTTAGTCGGACGCCGGGGTGCCGCAAGTGATGCGGCACAGGCGGCGGTAGCGTCATTGAAGCAACAAGGTGTGAACGTGATGGAAGCACTCGTGGATATTGCTGATGAAGTTCAGGTTGCTCATTTACTGGAAAAAGTAAACCGTGAACTTCCGCCACTTAAAGGAATTTTGCATACGGCCGCAGTGCTGCACGATGCACCAATCTGTGATCTAAATCCATACCGGATGTCAACAGTGATGCAGGCTAAAGCGATCGGAGCGTGGAATCTTCACGTATTGACCGCCGGGATGACGCTGGATTTCTTCGTTTTATTTTCATCGGTTTCTGCTTTGATAGGAAATGGCCGCCAGGCAAATTATTCCGCAGCAAATACTTTTCTCGATGCACTGGCTTGCCACCGTAAGGCAAATGGATTGCCTGCAACCAGCATCAACTGGGGTGCTATTGCAACCGGTATGGCAATAGAAAGTGAAGAAGTCAGAAAACATCTGGAAAATATGGGCATAACCCCGCTGACTGCAACACAATCACTGGATTTATGGGCGAACATGAAAAATATGGATTTGGCGCAATACGGACTGATGGACACCAACTGGTCGCGCTGGCAAGAATTTGAACCTATGGGTGGAAATTCACCACGTTTCTCAAAATTAGTGGTACCGGTATCCAGTGAGGCAGATTCGCAAATGACCGGTATCTGCCGGGAGATTAGCCAGTTGCCAGCACATGAGCAAATTGAGGCAATGTCGGCGGCTTTCAAAGCACAAATCGGTAAGACACTCCGCATACCCGTTGACAAGATCGAGATGCAGCATTCCTTAACACAACTGGGCGTGGATTCATTGATGGCTGCTGAGTTACAGGCTGCAATTTTTCAGGCCTTTGGTGTGAGAATTTCTACATTGGAATTGCTTCGCGGACAAAGCTTAAGTCTGATTGTCGAGGCAATTCTTGAAAAAACAAAGCTGACAGGTACTTCTAAAATTGAAAATACCAACGGGATGAGGGATTCACTTGTCGATCGGCTATCAGAAGAGGATGTCGATATTTTACTCAAACAACTAATGTGCTAAAGGAGAAATTAAGGTGCAAAAAGATGTTGCAAGCATGAGCAGTGAAGAAAGACGCCAATTTCTCCGGCAATTACTGGCTAATGCAGAAACAGGGAAAAACAGCGGTGTTGATAAGTCGAGTGTAACGAAAACGATACCGGAAGAATTCTATCAATTTGATAAGTTTCAAGGGTTTTCCCTGATCAAGGAGCAAATTAAAACTTTTGCGGCACTAAAACTAAACAATCCTTATTTTTCTGCGCATGACGGCATTAGTGACCATATCACTCATTTTGGCGGTAGGGATTATATTAACTATTCAGGCTATAACTATTTAGGTTTGTCAGGGCATCCTGATGTCAGCAAAGCAGCCAAGGATGCAATCGATCAGTATGGAACTTCTGTATCAGCCAGCAGAATTGTCTCCGGTGAAATTCCTCTACATAGGGAACTGGAAAAGGAATTGGCAAAAATACATGATACTGAAGACGCTATTGCACTCGTTAGCGGTTATGCGACCAATGTATCGATTATAGGCCACTTGTTCGGTCCCAAAGATCTTGTACTGCATGACAGTTTGGCGCATAACAGTATCATCACCGGCTGCATCCTTTCGGGTGCGCGCAGAATGGTATTTCCTCACAATGACTGGGCGGCGCTTGATCAATTGCTGGCCGAGAATCGAAACAGTTATGAACGGGTTTTGATCGTCATCGAAGGTGTCTACAGCATGGACGGCGATATTGCTGACCTTCCCAAATTTATCAGGATCAAGAAAAAACATTATTGCCTGCTCATGGTTGATGAAGCGCATGCTGCGGGCGTGATTGGGCCGCGTGGTTTAGGAACCCATGATCATTTTGACATCGGCGGAAAAGAAGTCGATATCTGGATGGGCACGCTCAGTAAAGCATTTGCAAGCTGCGGCGGATATATCTGCGGTTCAAGCGCGTTGATTGAGAATATCAAGTACAACCTGGCAGGTGCAATACTTTTCAGTGTGGGGATATCGCCAGCGAATACGGCTGCTGCACTTGCTGCTGCCAAAATCATGCAGCAAGAACCGGAAAGATCGGCACGTCTTCGTGATCGTGCCGCGCTGTTTCTGGAACGCGCGCATATGAGAGGTCTCGATACAGGTCTTGCCGAAGGAACAGGTGTTGTACCGATCGTTACGGGAAATTCTGTTGCTTGCTTAAAATTGGGTCAACGACTCATGGATGCCGGCATATGTGTTCATCCCATTCTATACCCAGCCGTACCCGAGTCTGAAGCACGGCTACGTTTTTTTATTACAAGCAATTTAACAGAAGACGAAGTGATTTTTACCGTGGATACGCTCGCCCGTGAAATGAGCGCACTGGTAAATGCAAAACGTTTTTCCGTGAAATCAGAGGAGAGGTTTTAGAATGGTACAAGCTTATGCGCAATACGTCCTTCGTCATCGTTGGGTGATTATCATTTTATGTCTGTTATTGATTGCCTTGGCAGGCTATGGAATTAAATATCTTCACTTTAAAAGTGATTACCGGATGTTTTTTAGTGAAGATAATCCTCAGTTAATCGCCTACGAAAGCCTGCAGAAAACGTATACCAAAGACGACAATGTCTTGCTGGTGATTACGCCTGCTGACGGTGGCGTCTTCACATCCCGTAATTTGGCGATAGCCGAAGAACTCACGCGTAATTTATGGCAAACGCCTTATTCAACACGTGTCGATTCCATTATCAATTTTCAGCACAGTTACGCCGATGGCGATGATCTTACCGTAAAGGATCTGGTAGCAAATGCTGCGCAACTATCTGATGAGGAAATCTTTCAGATTAAAGAATACGCACTCAATGAGCCACTGCTTGTAAATCGGTTGATTTCACCGGATTCGAGAGTGATGGGGTTTAATGTGGTTATTCAACGGCCGGGTATCAATCAGGATACTGAAACCCGTGAAGTTACCCGTTTCGTTCGAGAACAAGCCCATCAGTTGCGATTGCAGTACCCGGATTTGGATGTCCGAATAACAGGATCGGTGATGATGGATACTGCGTTTGCGGAAGCATCGGAGTTGGATATGAGTACACTCACGCCGATTATGCTGGCGATCATTATCGCAGTTTTATGGTTTCTGCTTAAATCGGTGTGGGGTGTTCTGGCGGCGACCGTACTGATTACCTTATCACTCGTAGCAGCGATTGGCCTGGCCGGCTGGTTAAATATTGCGTTCTCGCCATCCAGTATTCCGGCACCGACTATCCTGCTGACAGTGGTTATTGCAGATACTGTACATATCCTGGCGAGTTACTATAGATTGCTTGCGCAGGGCATGGAGAAAATTCCATCTATGGTGGATAGCTTAAAAGGAAATTTTAAAGCCATTTTCTTCACAAATCTTGCAACGGGTATTGGTTTTCTTTCCATGAACTTCAGTGAGTCACCACCCTTCCGCGACCTCGGTAATATCACGGCGATGGGTGTAGGCGTCGCTTTTATTCTTTCAATCAGTTTTCTTCCAGCTTTAGTTGTATTGTTGCCTGCCTCTAAAAATATATCCTTGGTTAGGAGCAATCGTATATGGAATGGCTTGGCAAATAACATTCTGGCACATGGAAAAAAATATTTCTTTTTCCTGTCAGTGATAACTGCGATGCTGATTGCCTGCATTCCTCTGAATACGTTGGATGATGAATATGTGAAGTATTTTGATACCTCTATTCAATTTAGACAGGATACGGATTATACGGTTGATAACCTGACAGGTATTTACAGGATAGATTACTCGTTGAAATCTAACACGGAAAGTGGGGTCAATGATCCCGAGTTTCTCAGGAAAGTGGATGCTTTTGTGGAATGGTACCGCCAACAACCTGAAACGATTCATGTGTTTGCCATTACAGATATCCTTAAACGTTTAAACCAGAATATGCATGGAGACGATCCTGCCTGGTATCGGTTGCCTGAGACTTCCGAGATGGCCGCTCAATATTTGCTCGTTTTTGAGATGTCTTTACCTTATGGTCTTGATCTTAATGATCGTCTTGATGTCGCAAAATCTGCAACACGGGTTACGGCTTCTTTGCGCAGTATTTCAAGCCAACAAGTCATTGATCTGGAGAGAAGAGCACAGACATGGCTCGGCAGATATGCGCCGGAATTAACCCATAGTGACGGAACAGGTACAACACTTTTATTTGCACATATCGGGCAAAGAAATATTGTCAGTATGATTGGCGGTGTTTTATTCGCTGTCGGCCTGATTTCGATCTTGTTAATGTTTGTATTGAAATCAGCGTTGATTGGATTGCTCAGCTTGATTCCAAATTTGATTCCGGCTGGCATGGCTTTCGGGGTTTGGGCATTACTGGTTGGGCAGGTTGGTATGGCCTCTTCGGTAGTTATTGCTATGACGCTGGGCATTCTGGTTGATGACTCGGTACATTTCTTGACTAAATATCAGTACGCGCGTGAACAGATGCAATTATCTCCGGAGGATGCGATACGGTATACCTTTACAACTGTTGGTACGGCATTGTGGATCACTTCTGTGGTGTTAATTCTTGGATTCCTGATATTGGCATTATCCAGTTTTAAGATCAATCAGGAGATGGGGATGCTGACAGCGATTATTTTTGCACTTGGGCTTTTGGCTGACTTCCTGTTGCTTCCTCCAATACTCATGTTTATTGAAAAATTAAGGGCTTGTTCGAAAAGCAAAAGATCTTTGCATATTCAGAATGCAACAACTTTACCTAAGTAGCAATACCCCACCTTTTTATATCAACCAAGGAGAATCTTCATGAAAAATATGATGCTAATGGTTTTGTTATTTTTATTGAGCGGCATTGATGCATTTGCGCAAACCCCGGAAGAGAAAGGATATGCGATTCAGGCCGAAGTTAATCGGCGGGATAATGGCTTTATCGACAGTACGCATGAAGCTTATATGACGCTACGGAATGCACAAGGGGAGGAAAGCACGCGTTTATTTATGGTTAAAACACTTGAAGTTGAAGGTGACGGCGATAAGGAAATCGGTGTTTTCCAAAGCCCGGCGGATGTCAGGGGAACAGCGGTTTTGACACACTCGCATGGTTTAGAGCCCGACGATCAATGGCTTTATTTACCTTCTTTAAAAAGGGTGAAACGTATATCAACAGTGAATAAATCAGGTCCGTTTGTGGGGAGTGAATTTGCGTTTGAAGATATTGCATCGTGGGAGCTGGAGAAATATACCTATAAATATCTGAGAGATGAAAAGCTGGATGAATACGATACTTTTGTTGTAGAGAATACCCCTGCTTATGAGTATTCAGGCTATACCCGTCAGGTGGAATGGATTGATAAAACAATTTATCAGCCACGCAGAATCGATTTCTATGACCGTAAAAATGAATTACTGAAAACACTCGCTTTCAGTGAATATGAATTGCATCTGGATCGTTTCTGGAAAGCGGGCAGACTGGTGATGACGAATCATCAGAATGGAAAGAGTACAGAATTGTTACGCAAAAACTACAAATTCAGGAACGGTTTCAGCGATAGGGATTTTTCGGTTAATGCACTTAAAAATGTAAGGTAGGCGTATGAGGTTCTGCTATGTGGCTAACTGTATCATTGCAGTATTAGCCACATTTTTCTCAGACACATTACACGCACTGGAAATATCCGGGCACGGATTATTGGATTTCAGATTCTATCCGCAATCACCTTCCTACGCTGTACAAAATGATAATACTTTAAATCCTTCGGTCATGATTCAGCCGGAATTGCGTTATGAATGGAACTCCGGTTCGGACCGTGTAACATTCATACCTTTCGGACGCGTAGATAGTCAGGATAAAAACAGAACGCATTTTGATATCCGTGAACTCAATTGGCTTCACCTTGGCAGGAACTGGGATTTAAGAGTGGGCGTGGGCAAAGTTTTCTGGGGAACAACAGAATCCCGTCATTTGATAGACATTATCAATCAGGTTGATCTGGTTGAAAATCTGAATGGCCAGGAAAAATTGGGTCAGCCCATGGTGAATCTTAATTATTTAACTGATTTGGGTAATTTAAGCCTGTTTTATCTCCCCTATTTTCGGGATCGGACTTTTCCGGCAAGAAGCGGCCGTTTGCGTTTTGAGTTTCCGGTGGATACCAAAGAGCCGCTTTTTGATGGATTTGATCGTTGGCATCCCAGTTTTGCAGGGCGTTGGAATCATACTTTCGGTCTTTGGGATATTGGACTGTCACATTTCTGGGGTATTGGCCGTGAGCCGAGCCTTAGATTTTTTGATGGAGGTGTATTTCCTAATCAAAGCACGAGTTCGCTAACACCTTTTTATGAACTGATACACCAAACAAGCATTGACATTCAGGGTGCTGTTGACAATTGGCTATTGAAAATAGAGGCAATGACACGTAGTGGTCAGGGCGAAGATCGTTTTGCCGCCGTAGTTGCGGGTTTTGAATACACCTTTTATGGTGTTTTAAACAGCAGCATGGATATGGGCGTTTTACTTGAATATTTATATGATGGACGAGACCGGACTGCACCCCCCACTCCTTTTGATAATGATTTGTTTTTTGGGGTCCGGTTAAATTTTAATGATGCACCTGATACGGAACTTATTATCAGCAATACCATTGATTTGAAGACGCAGGCTTCGATTTTTAGATTGAATGCGAGTCGTCGCCTAGCTGAAAAATGGAAAATTGAAGCTGAATCAACATTTTTCCTGAATGTAACCGCTAACAATTTTACGAGAGGACAATCGCGAGACATTCTGACGGGTATGCGTAATGACGATTATTTTCAAATCCGATTGATCCGCTTTTTTTGATGAATTTCATGATAGTAATCTGCTTTGTAAAACAATCGAACTCGATGATTTGTGTTCATATTTAAATCGTTAGGGGCTGGTAAAACTCAAATAAGTGACCTTTCCGGTCGATTTCGGAAGCCGTGAGTGATATGAAAGATGGATTAAGCGATTCTAAGTTTAATCCGTTAGTGCTGGAGTCACACGGTAAATTCATCTTTAAAGGTTAAACTGAGCAATGAGCACATTAATAACAGATCCGGCACTTTTTGCCGGGCGGGTAGCTGAAGATACGCAACAGAAAAAAATTCATCAATATCTGACCACGAATCGAATCGTCTATGATGGCCAGACGGGACAAGTCTATAAAATCTGGTTACTTAATATACTGATGAATATTATTACATTGGGCATCTACAGTTTCTGGGGGAAAACACGCATGCGTCAATACGTCGTTGGCGCATTTGTACTGCATAAAGACCGATTTGAATATACCGGTACAGGTAAAGAGCTTTTTTTCGGATTTCTGAAAGCTATACCCATTTTTATTGCACTTTATCTTCCTTTCATGATTGCATCGTTCGTTGATCCCGAAGCGGCTTGGCCAATGGTGTTTTTGATTCCTTTGCTCTATGTATTTCCTGTTGCATTATATTTCGCGTTCCGCTATCGGATAAGCCGTACACGATGGCGGAGTATCCGTTTTGGTCTTGAGGGTGCGGCCATGAAATATGCCAATCTTTATCTTTGGAGGTGGTTGATCAATATTGTGTCACTTGGTATCTTGATTCCATACTCCGATATCAGAAGATATCAGTATATTGCCGATAACGCCTATTTTGGCGATATTCTGTTTCGTTTCGAGGGACGCGGCAAGGATCTTATGACGATTCATCTGACAACCTACTCGATGAGCATTGGTTTTTTCATGATCGCTTTTTATGGTCTGCAACTTATGGCAGCGTCCTTTTCAATGGTGCAAATGGCCATGGAGGAACAGATGCTGTCAACCGAAGAAGCTTTACTGATTTTTGGTAATTCATCGTTTATTATCGCGTTAGTCTGCGTCATTCTTCCATTCATCATGGTTCCCATAGTCCGGTTGATTTATAAGACAGCTTTAATCCACGAAATGACCAATCACTTATATGCCGGCGAAATTGGCTTCAGAAGCACTGTTACGACTTTGGCGCTTTTGAAACTTAAGCTGGTCAACGTTCTGATTCTTATCTGTACGTTCGGCTTGGGCTTGCCTTATATCATGCAGCGAAATGTGCGTTTCTTCGCGCAGCATACGCAAGTTAGGGGTGATCTGGAAACCATCCGTACTAAACAAACCACCAGTGGTCAATCTACCGATGCTGAGGGCCTGCATGAAGTAATGGGCCTGGAATCGGGATTGATTTAATGCCATTAATTTCTTTTGAAGCCAGGTTTTTTGATGGTGAGACGGCAAAACCACATCAGGTCAATGTTGAGTTGTATGGTGCCTGTTTGCGTATCAGAACACCGGATAATTCGTTTACAAAAGATTGGCTATATAAAGAAATAAAAGTTCTGGAACAGCCTGTGCCGCCGCAACCGGCCAGGCTGACTTTCCATGAAGATACGGACATGCGGTTATATGTCGAACCGGAATACTGGTCTGCGCTTCAATCGAAACTTCCCGGAACGGCTTTTCGAAAAATAACACTTTCTACGCATTGGAAGTTTTTATCAGGTTATGCTGGATTATCTATATTTTTTATTATAGGTGCAGTTTTATTCGGACCTAAATTGTTTGAACAGGCGAGTCGTTTGATTCCGCAAAGTACTGAAGTACAAATGGGTAAAATGATGCTTGAATCGTCCATCAATATTCCCGTTTGCGTTGCACCACAGGGACAGGTTGCGCTGGAAAAGATGGCGTATAGCCTGAAGCAGGGAATGACACGCGATATTTCATTGAATGTGCGCGTTGTTTCAGATGATGAAACGCTTAATGCACTGGCAGCGCCAGGCGGGTATCTTGTTATTTTCAGCGGGATTTTAAAAAAGGCAGATTCTGCAGAAGAAGTGGCGGGTGTGCTGGCCCATGAAATGGCGCATATTGAGATGAATCACCCGATGAAATCGTTAATGCGTAATCTGGGTGTTACTTTTATGCTGCAAATGATGTTTGGCGACGCGGGTGCCATCAGTAATACCGCACAATTGGCCGGAATAATCAATCAACTCCATTATAGCCGTGCAGATGAATTGGAAGCTGATCGGGTCGGTCATACCTTGCTCGAAAAAGCCAATATCGATCCTTCGGGTCTGACGGTTTTTTTCGAACGGCTTAAGCAGGTAGAAGCAAAAGCCAATGACCATTCCAGCGTTAATTGGTCCAATTTTGATGAATATCTTTCAACCCATCCGCATATAGAACAACGCATCAATAAGCTAAGAAAAGACGAAACAGGTTCAAAAACCTATCGAAAAGTACTGGATGATGCAGAATGGCAGGCATTAAAAAATATCTGTTCTGAATCAGATTAGATATGCGATTTTGCTGCATCCAGTCACAATATGATTCCAACTCCGGCTGGAAACAGCGCTAATTCAATCGATAAGCATCAAATTTTCAAGTATCTGTTTCTCAGATTTTCATAACACGGCTGTAAGATTTTTGTTGTTAAAATAAAATTAAAACTTGCATCTTGGCGAGCATCAAGTATAATAAGAATCATTCTCATTTATGTTTTTAGGATATCGATATGCGCCATTTTGCTAAAATACAGGCATCTACGGTTCATTGTCTTGAAAAGCACTTGCCAGTGGCGTCTGATCAGAATTCGGTGTTGGACAGTGATGCCTTGTTTACGAATAATGAAGTGGTGTTCATAATGCATCATGGTGAACGTTATTCACTGCGCCGTACGCGCAATGATAAGTTGATATTGACCAAATAAGCAGAAATGGGTTCCGTTGCCGTCGGTTTTACTCTCTTTTGTCCGCGGCATTATTGCCAGCCAGCCTGATCCTCCCCAGGCAAGCCAGCTATTTTTTTAATAGTAATTGAGAATTACTGAATCTTTCCGCGTTCTTTCAACGCCTTCACCTTCAAGAACGTTGCTCGAAACCCGGGTAAATTATATTCTTTGCATTCAATCCATTGTCTGAACTGGTTTTCCTCAGAGTGGCTAGTTCAGTCTGAAATAATTCGATCCATCGATCATTTGTCGTCCGGCCCATTGATTTCCTGCGAATTTTATTGGCGATATGCCCGCCTTTACTGCTGTTACCGGTGTAATTCCACAACTATCACAGAAATAAAGTGCTGCATGAATCCGGATTGGCCGTCTGCCCAGTCGGTGGTGCGGTGTGCATGACGTTTCATGGCTTTCCAGCGCTTGATTTACCGTATATCGTCGGGATATCTTCGGCCCATATAGAGTAGCGGCAATACCATTGAAACCGAACCTTTCGGATCATCCGCATAGATCCAGCCTTTTTCGCGCCACGCGAACAGGGACTGCGCAGCATTTGTTTCGGTATCGGTACGGGTGTAAATTCTACATGAAAATTTTTTCCCATCGGTTCAGTCAGATTATAACTATAATCATGCTGCATGAGATCGTTCACGACGATTTTCTTTTTTATCATGACTTACGTGATGAAATAATAATCGCTAACAGTCAAGAACTTCAAAATGCCGAAGCATATCAATGCCCGGTTCAAAAGCTTTTTTTGTCATCGTAGATTTCACCTTAAAAAAACACCGGATATGGCAGTATAGTGATTTTTCACCGTGGCGATATCATCAGCCACGTTTTTTCAAATATCACGGTATTGAAATGGATCAAACGGTCAGCCTTTAATCTTTGTAAACAGAAGAGAATAATATGGATATTCCCAATATGGAGTTATTTATGGAACATCTCAACCAAACCTGGATCATGTTAAAACTGGGTGGAATCATTATCATCCCGCTGTCGCTGCTCGGTATCATCGCGCTTGCGATTATGCTTGAGAAAGCGTTTATTTACTGGCGGTTTGCCCGCCTTTCGCGCGATTTGTCCAATCTGATCGAGACTTACGGCTTCAAATGGGAGGATCTGGAAAAAATCCTGTCCGGACTGGACAAGCGTCATTATTACAAGCGTTTCTTTGAAGTGGTGATTACCAACCGGGATCAGCCATTCTGGTGGACGGAATCGCGTGCTGCGGATGAGGCTCAGCTGATCGAAGAATCGCTGGCGCGCAGACTCTGGGCGCTGGAAACCATAGTTACCGCTGCGCCGCTGCTCGGACTGGTGGGGACGGTTGTCGGCATGATGCGCGCCTTTCAGGTAATCGGCAGCGAAGGCATCGTCAATCCAACCGCGGTAACCGGCGGGGTAGCCGAAGCGCTTATTGCAACGGTGATCGGATTAATAATCGCACTGGTGGCGCTGTTCGGATTCAATTATTTTTCCCGCCTGCAATCGCAGACCATGGATGAAATGGAGCGTCTGGGCACGCGCCTGATTGATCATATCCGGCTGGATCAAAAGGAAGAAATTCATGAAACTGCGTAAATCCAGAACGCCGCGCAAAGGTCAGATTCAGATCATACCTATGATTGATGTCATGTTTTTCCTGCTGGCCACCTTTATGCTGGCGTCTTTGTCCATGCAGAATCTGGATTCACTGCAAGTCAATCTGCCCGAAGGTCAGGCTGAAAAACTCAGTGCTGAACAGCCGATTACATTGACACTTACCAAAGACAGCGAAATTTTCATCAACAAGGAACGCGTTACGCTCGATACGCTGGCTGTTACGCTTAAGCCGCTGCTGCAGGGTGCGCAGCAAAAGCTAATTGTTTCTGCTGACAGTGAAGCCCCGCAGGGCATTGTTGTTCAGGCGATGCTGCGTGCAAGGAACGCCGGAGTACAGCAGTTCCTGATCGCGGTTAAACATAAGTAGGCGGATACTGTAATCGTTCATGGAAATAATCCGTTCAAGACCTATGGAAGTCCGGCTTTGGTGGCCGCTACCGCTGGCAGCGCTGCTTTGGCTGCTCATGATCTGGGCGTTCGGTTTTTTCATTTCTGAGCCTGAAGTTGACGTTGCTATCTCAGTTCCGGATGCCATAGAAGCGGAATTCCTGGAGTTTCCTGAAATTCCGCAGCAGCAGGAATCCGTTTCAGCACCACGCAAGAGCGATAAGACGCAACCTGAAACAGCGCCGCAGCAGGCCAAGATAGAACCGGCATTAAAAATACCGCCGCCAACGCCACAACCCCGGCCTCCTGTTTCGACGGCGCCACTTCCTGTCAGAAAGGATGCGATTGAACAGGCTAAGGTTCAGTCACCGAAAGAAAAAACCAGGGCCGATACCCCGCAAAAGAAGGATATGGATGCACCGGCTGATTTGTCGGAGTATATCAAACGCCAAAGAGCGCAGAATCCTCCGGCGGGTATTTTTGATGGTGCCGAAAATAATAAAAATATCAATCCGGAACCACAACCTTCAGCGGATGAGATCAGGCTGGCGCGTGTTAAGCGCAACCTGCAGATGCCCGGAACGAGTGGTATTTTCCAAATTACCAAAATAGGGCCGCGCTATGCACAGTTTTCATTTCGTGCATGGACAACCGACATCAGTAATCCGCGACGTGAATTGATTGATGTGGATGCAGGGCCGGACGGCGATATCGAACGCGCTATTATTAGAAGGATGATCCAGCTTATCCGTCAGTATCACCAGGAAGATTTTAACTGGGAATCCCATCGCCTGAACCGCGTTATTGTTCTGTCTGCACGTCCAAGAGACAATGAAGGGCTCGAAAATTTTCTAATGCGCGAGTTTTTTGGCGAACCGCCGCCGCCCTATATGCGTTGATTGAATGACAAAAATAGAAATGCACGGCCCAGCGTTGCATGCGTAAGTTTGGTAAGTATTTAAAATCCGCAATAGATTTATGCATATTATAATGGGCCGATTTCATGGAAAAACTCCTTGTAGGGTGCTGGTCTTCCTATATGATACCCTTGCGCATAATCGATGTTCATTTTTCTGATCTGGTTGAGGATTTTTTCATTTTCAACAAATTCGGCGGTAATTTGCTTTCCGAAACCGGAAGCAACACTGCATAAGGCGTTGACCAGAATCTGGTCATCGGGATTTTCACCGAGATTGCGTATAAAGGAACCATCGATTTTGACAGCATCGACCGGAAGCTCCCTTAAATAATAGAACGAAGAGAAGCCCACACCAAAATCATCCAGCACGAAGCCACAACCTAATTCTTTTATTTCTTTCATTAATGTACGTGCGCCAGGCAGATTCTCAAGCGCAGCGGTTTCAGTTATTTCGAACATCAGCAATGCCGGGTTGATCTCATACTTGTTCAGTTCGTGAAACAGTATGGGCAACAGCTCGGGATCATTGAATGCATGCGCGGACAAATTAATCGACAGGCTGATGAAGTCCTGTGTTCTGTTGCGATTGATGGCTGCGGCCAGAGCAATGGATTTTCGCAGCACAAGATGGTCAATGACATGTATTAATCCGGTTTGTTCTGCAGCATATATAAAACCGGCAGGCGGCAGAATCGACTCGTCGCCGTTACGCATACGTAGCAATACTTCATAGTGCATGATCCGGCAGGTGCGAACATGCATAATCGGCTGCAAGAAAAGGATGAAGTTATCATTCGCTTGAGCAAATTCTATTTTTTCCTTCCAGTAAACAAGCGTTTGTACACGCTCGCGACTCCGATCTTCGGTAGAAAACAAGTGCCATGTATTTCTTCCGGTGTCTTTGGCATGATACATGGCGAGATCAGCAGCGGCCAGCAAGTCGTGTACGTTACTGCCATGTTCGGGGAAAAGGGCGATTCCGATACTGGCTGAAACCCTGTGATTACGGTTATCGTATGTTAGATTCAGGCTGCTGACATTATTGAGTATTTTTTTTGCGACTTCAATGGCGCCATCGGCGTTGATTTCGGGCAGAATGACAGCAAATTCATCGCCGCCAAGGCGCGCGGTAGTATCACCGGAACGGATTGTCTGCGATAACATTTTGGCGACTAATTTGAGAAATGTATCGCCTGCCTGATGTCCGCTGGTGTCGTTAATATATTTGAAACGATCCAGATCAAAGAACAGTAACGCGCCTGGATGATGATAACGATCCGATCGGCCGAGTATTTGTTCGAGCTCTTCACTAAAGCGGCGCCGGTTATGCAGATCGGTCAGGGGGTCATGAGTTGCCAGCCAGGTTAAACGTTCCTGTGCAAGTTTGTATTCTGTGACATCAAGACCAACGGACAGAATGGTGGGATCGTATTTGCAGTTTCTGGAAAGAAGGCGGGAGTGAAGCCAGGCGATATCGCGTGTGGAGCCATCTTTGCAGCGGATTGTGGTTTCATGCCTGAATTGATCCCTCGTGCCACGATTAATTTCTTCCAAAAGTGTCGATAGATACTGATGATCATAATTTGATGCTAACAATTGAAGAAAGCGTGTGCCTTGCAGTTCTTTTTCGGAATAGTGTGTCAGCATTTCACCATGAGCGTTCATCGAATTGATTCTACCCAGCGTGTTCTGAGTCAATACAATTACCTGTGCAGTATCAAGCAGATTGGCAATAAAGTCTCTCTCCTTGCTTAATTCGTCTTTTTGCTCAATAAGCTGTTTTGCGCGGGTGGATGCTTTTTGTTCGAGCTCTTCGAGCTGCATGGATAGCTGGACTGCAGCCACATTAAGCATGTCTATTTCATCACTGTATTTCTGTACGTGTTTCGATGCGATGAGCGACTGCCGGAAGCTTTCAAATTGACCACTCGCCAGAAGCGGCAGAGTATAGGATATGTCTTTTAAGCGGGAGAGCAGCCGCGTAAAAATCCCAAGCATGAGAATTTCCGAGAAAATGAGCCCCAGAAATCCGATTGCTGCAATTTTCCAGATGGAATCGTGAATATTATGCACTGCAGCAGTGACATCGGTAATGACGATCAAATAGGCTTTGTTGGTGCCAGTGGAATTTAAGGCGTACAGCTTTATCTGATGGTAGCTTTCGGATAAATTGACTTGTACGCTTTTTTGTAAACTGGTTATGGCGGGATATCTTTCTGAAGCAGCCGCCAGGATTTGCTGGCTTTTGTTTTTGTTCGTCAATGCTGAAATATAGGCATCCCAGGATGCTATGGATGAAGAATTTTCAAAATGCGCCATCTCATCACCAAGTATTAGTAAGCCAATTTCAGCGCCTGATACGCGGTTAAAGGCAAGCATTGCGTCAATCAATGTAATTCCGACAACGGCCACACCGCCAGCTTTGCCATCAATTAATAATGGCGCCACGGTATGCTGGATGCACCTTTTTTTACACAACAAAGGATGAATCGGTTTTTCCTGGCGATTGACATGCTGAACCCATTCAAGAATATATTGCTCATCTTCCGGGTGATTTTCCAGACTGCTCCAGTCTGCAATTAATTGATTGGATGTATTGTATAAACGTACGGATTCAATACCGCTGTTGAAATGTATCAGCGGCCAATGCCGGTTAAAAACCTGTTTGATTTTGTTTTTATCGTTGGACAACAGCGCTTCGGGCATTCCGTCCAGAAAAGGAATGGCCTCCGCCTGTTGACGCAATCCTGACGACAACCGTTCAATCAGACTGTCTATTTCCCTGCCGTAGCGTTTGAATTCAATTTCACGTTGACTCTCGAAATTGGTGATAAGCCCCCAGTAGTTGACAATGCAAAATAATAAAACGACGGCAAGCAGTATGAGACTGCTTAATGACGTAATTTTCCATCTGAAGCTAAGAAATTTACGTGCTTGTGTTTCATTGGTTCGCGTTTTAACAACCTGTGACATAAGAATGCATGTTTGCGCTTAGAAGCGGAAGGACAATTGTGCCGCAAAAAGGTCCCATTCCTTAACAGTTGATGCAATATTCGGATTGTCTAATCCTGAAAGCCAGCCTGTTCCATTGATGTGATGATACTCGAAACGCGCCATAATTTGGGGCGTAATATTCCACCGCAGGCCAACGGTCAGGTCTTTGGCATAGCGCGAATAAGCTGGTTCAAAATGACCACGATTTTGTTGCCATTGGGCATATTTCTTACCATTACGATCATTTCGATCCGCAAAATAAACATCATAACGTAAAAACGCTTCCCATTTCGGATGGAAGCGGTAATCGCCCTGTACATAAAAGCTTTCGCCAGTCGTATTGTTGGCCAATTTATCCAAAGCCGAAACACCAAAATTTTTGAAATCCATACGGCGCAACGCGTACTCGGCAGTCAGGCTCCATTTTTCCGCGTTATACTGGGCGGATAGAAAAAGTGGAGAAAAGGAAAAAGATCCCCGTGTCAAACGATCACCGAGTCCTGGGTTGTAATGTGTATTTAGCCAGATACCGCTGATCGCAAAACGAAATCGTGCATCATGCGTTTCATAAATTCCCCGGCCTATGAATGATGCTTCCGGGGATAATTCGCCTTTTTGTGGACCTCTGAAAATGGCATATTCCGTTTCCTTATCTTTCACCAAGGAACGCATCACACCAAATTGTACTGAAAAATTGCCGATGGTCGGATGCGATGTTTCACCGTAAAGCTGTACCGAATCCGACGACATACCCAGGTTACGTGTGCGGTCAAAATAGATGGATTGCGGCAATAAAATACTTGGGCGTGTAAAGGCCACATCGCGCGTATCATTGTAAAATCCGAACGGATTTTTTAACCGGCCGACCCTGATGCCGAATTGATGGGTTTCATGCGAGAACAGCAAGTAATCGACGAAACCGAAATCCAGACGTGGTTTCCCGCCATTGCTGCCCTCGCCGGCACGGCGGGACAGCATTTGTGCCGATAGCTGGAGCCGGGGTAACGGGCGGAACAGTGCGTTGAGACCTACTTCGGTGAATCCAAAACCGCCGCCCTGATCGGTTTTACCGAAAACATTATTATCCGATGTTGCGATGAATGCCTGGCTTGCGAAGCCCTGAAATTTCAGATTATCCAGAAAATTTGTTTCTGAAAACCATTTAGAAGATGAGTTTGTATTTTTTAATGTTGCTGCCTGATCAGATTTTGCCTGTTCGGATGCGTTGGCGATGCAGACGCTGAACAGGAAGGAATACAGAGCGAGCTTGCATATCAAGCTGCAAGTTTCATAGGATAAACTATTATTTGATCTGTAAAACATGAACATCATCATTGAGATATATAGTTTTCAAATAACCGATTGAGCCGGGCGTGCTTGCTATTTTTTGCAGCATTTCTTCATTGGAAGATACTGTTGTCGGTGCTTGGCCTGTACCGGAAAATACTAAACGATCCCAGGTAGAACGCAGTTGGTATGGAAAAACATTCAATGTTTCTTTTGAGAAAATCTGGTGCAGTTCATGATCGTCCGGCAGAACATAAACTCTAATTAATTTGCCATCCGACCAGGTTTTCATACGCATGCTGAAGATTGCGCGCAATACGTTGGCAGTAACGGATTCTAGTCCTACATCGGGATGAACGATGACTTTATAATGTTCTGACGCATATGTTTTACCGATCATTAGAAAAAGAAGTATAAGGCATAAGAATGCTTTGATTTTGGACATAGCGTTATGCAATATACTTCATTCTAGAAAAAGTGAGATTTTGTGCGCTCGTTCTAGCAGGTATAAATCAGGTATGTGTTTTAGCAGGTAAATATTTACCCTGGTCGGTCAGAATCTCCCAGACATCCTGATATTCCTTATGGGTTTTGCTCAGGATATCTGTCATTTTTGCAAAATAAGGGCGGCGAATACCATGGCATTCAACGAGTGGCCCAATCGGCGTAAATTCCATACCCGAATGACTGAGTAATCGATTGAGCGCTGGGTTTATGAAGGAAAGCCAGTTTTCGGCGTTACTTTTCACGCTCATCTGCACAACGGCTGCCATGAGAATCAATGAAATATTGGCTGTGACGCGCCGGTCTTTTTCTTTTTGTATACCAGGAAGTTTGTTTTCATCACCGGTTCCGCTTTCGCTGGTTTCCTGATAAAGCAAATCCCCTTTTCGCCTTTGAAATTCCTTGATGACAAGAGCTCTCGATATCTCGGCTGTCTGCAGGCGAGAAGCATTTTGATTTTTGAGGTATGCAGTATCAAGGTGCGTATAGGATTCAACTGGGAAAGGCTTATCCGGAGCGCTGGGGTCCGGGAGCACTAACCGTATAGTACCGATATAATTACCGGACGATCGATGTTTTAGCAGTGCATGCATGGCACGGTCATCAAAATCGTCTTTTTCCAGTTTTTCCGGGTAGCTGGATTGGTCGAACCCGGGAATACGCTGTTCCTGGCACAAAACGTGATAGCGTATCTGATAGGCTATTTCCTTTTGTTCGGGTGTTTCAGCGATGACAATTTCAAAATATTTCTGATAAGCATCGTATAGTTCACTCATCATAAAGTGGCTCCTATTGTCTTTGTTCAAGTTACACTATCTGGATCTAAATTTGTACCAGCATTCTAACATCATTAAAATCCAGATCATGGTGCCATGATAACTGGCGTGTTCTTTTAAATGCTGGTCGAGCAACGTATCGATGTAATCCGTGCGAATGATCTGGCGGGATTTCAGGTCACTCAGGCTGTCGGCAGCTAACGTTTTAAGTTGTGCATGTTCTTGTAACCATATGCCGAATGGTAATCCGAAACCATGTTTTTGCTTGACGATAATCTCACCGGGCAGAAAATCCTTGAGCGCCTCTTTAAAAAAATAGCGTAGCTTCGTACCCCTGACTTTATAGTCAGGTTTCAGTTGTAATGAGAACGCGACGATTTCATCGCTGATTAATGGAAATGCGACATCAATTTGGGCCAGCTCACAGGCTTTTACAACTTTGGGCAAATCATTGTCGGCAAGTGTAATTTTCCAGTCATACGCCAGCATGCGGTTGATCAGGCTGTTTGCTTGTGTCTGATGAAAGGTTTGCTGCAAAAGTAACTCGGGATATTTTAAATCCACAGTTTCCAGGAATTCTGCGGTAAAAACTGAATCGGAGCCATGCTGCAACAGTAAATTGTAGGTTTCCATGCGAGCCGGCATGGGGATGGATGCCTGCTCGATATAGCGGTGCATTTTACGAAGAAGGGTTTGCTGCGTTTTTCCGGATACCTTTTTCGCCCAGGGTTCGAAAACTTTTTTTCGAATGATGGCAGGCAAGCGTTCATATAACGAAAATATATATTGTTTGGCGTATCGCTCATTACCGCCAAACAATTCATCACCGCCATCACCGCCTAGGATTCTGCTCAGACCGTCTTCTTTTGCCATACGTGCGCAATAATAAGCAGGTATAGCCGAGGCATTTCCAAAAGGTTGATCAAAAATGGCCGCGATTTGTGGAATCGCCGTTACAACATCATCCGGTGTTACATAGTATTCATGATGGCGGGTGGAAAAATGGCGCGCTGCAATTCGTGCGTATTCCATTTCATCATAGCCCTGCGCAGCGAAGCCGATCGAATAAGTTTGTGCCGGTTTCCCGGTAACTTCGCCGAGTATGCCCGCTAGCGTTGAACTGTCTGTACCGCCGCTGAGAAAGGTGCCGACAGATGCATTACCGATTGCATCGCGCACACTAGAATGGAGTAACTGGCGTAATTCAGATTTAAGTTCTTCAAACGGGCGTCCGGAGGTTTCAATAAATGCGGGCTTCCAGTACGGGCGTTTTGTTATTTCGCGATTCCGGAAAGTCAGGCATTCACCCGGTAGTAGCCGGTAATGGTCTTTATAGATGGTATCCGGACTGGGTATCATATGAAAATAGATATAATCATAGATACTCTGTGAATTAATGTGTGCTGTGGCCAGAGGGTGTTTAATGAGCGCATCCAGTGATGTAGAAAAAATCAGACTATCGCCTATAGACTGGTAGGCCATAGAGCGGGTGCCGAGCCGATCTATGGCGAGCATGAGCTGACCTTGATTATCATCCGCCATACAGACGATAAATTCACCGGCTATATTTGACAGCGCTTCTTCGCTGTTGCCGAGCCAGCGCTTAAGAAAATATTCGGCGGGATTCTGAATTGCATCGGGTTGATTGTCCTGGGTACTTTTAAATTTCACCTGCCCCCATAAAACTACTGTGAAGCCGTTACCTTGGAAAGTATGTACATTTTCGGGATGACCAATGATTGCGAAGGCTGATGTATCGTTCAGTAAGATGTTTACTGAATGATTATCATATTGCACAATTGGTTGAATCATATTTTCAAGCACCTGGCGGCGCTCATTCACTGGTATCTTGTAGCCAGTCCAGCCACAAATTCCACCCATACAGTTCTCCAGAAAAATTAAGCTGCATAAATGTTATGCTATACAGCCGGACAGTTGTTTTCTAATTCTTAGAACCTGTTCAAGATCTCACTGAAGGGCGCATTGCGGCGTTAAAATCGAA
>CAZTCY010000038.1:0-27283 GCA_964612715.1 uncultured Nitrosomonas sp.
TGTTTATTCCAATTACACTGATCTGGATTGTTGTATTAGGTTTGATTATGCAATTACCAGAATCTGTGAGGAATGATTTTCCATTCAATCTATGGTTCTAAAAAAGAGCACATATTATGAATCGAATCAAAAAATTTTTTAGTACCTTCCTGTTACTGGAGTTGTGGAAGGGAATGATGGTAACCGGGCGTTACATGTTTAAACCCAAAATAACCGTGCATTACCCTGAAGAAAAGACACCTCAGTCGCCGCGATTTCGTGGTCTGCATGCACTACGCCGTTATCCGAACGGAGAGGAGCGTTGTATTGCCTGCAAGTTGTGCGAAGCCGTGTGTCCTGCGATGGCTATTACCATTGATTCCGAACAGCGTGAGGATGGTACAAGAAGGACTACACGTTATGATATCGATCTCGCTAAATGTATATTCTGTGGATTTTGTGAAGAATCCTGTCCGGTCGATTCAATAGTTGAAACACGCATACTCGAATATCATGGTGAAAAAAGAGGCGATTTGATATACACCAAAGAAATGCTGCTTGCTATAGGCGATCGATATGAAGAGCAAATTGCCAAAGATAGAGAAGCAGATGCGCGTTATCGTTGATCCCTGCCGGTAAAACCAATGAATTTTCAGGATATAATATTTTACGTTTTTTCAACCATTCTAATCGTTTCAGCATTAGGTGTCGTGACCTCCCGTAATCCGGTTTATTCGGCATTACTGCTGGTTTTATCATTCATAACCTGTGCCGGCTTATGGCTTTTGCTGGAAGCGGAGTTTTTAGCTATAACCTTGGTGCTTGTTTATGTCGGTGCGGTTATGGTGTTGTTTTTGTTCGTCGTGATGATGCTTGATATTAATCTGGCACAATTACGCGAAGGATTCTGGCGGTGGTTTCCAGTCGGGGGATTAATAGCACTCGTTATTGTTGCAGAGATTGCTTTAATCATGTCAGGTTCTTATTTTGGTCTTGAAGAAATGCCCGTACCGGAGCCAAAACCGGCAGATTATAGCAATACCAAAGAATTGGGACGTCTTCTTTATACTGAGTATGTTTATGCATTTGAATTGGCAGCGGTGTTGTTACTTGTTGCGATGGTGGCGGCGATTGCGTTGACATTGCGTCATCGTGACGATAAAAAATCGCTTGATATTGCCAAACAAGTCAGTGTAAAGAAAGAAGACAGGCTGCGCATTATTTCTATGCCAGCAGAGAAAAAAGAATAATTGCAAAGAACTGGATTATAAAAAGAGGTATTAAATCTTGGTATCGTTATCTCATTATTTAGTGTTAGGCGCGATTTTATTCGCTATTGGTATTGTTGGCATTTTTCTTAACCGGAAAAATATCATCATTATACTGATGTCGATTGAGCTGATGCTGTTGGCAGTCAATATAAACTTCGTTGCTTTTTCCCACTATCTTCAGGACATATCGGGACAGATATTCGTATTTTTCATTTTAACCGTTGCTGCGGCAGAAGCTGCAATCGGCCTCGCAATTCTTGTCGTGCTATTCCGTAACTTGCGTACGATTAATGTAGATGATCTGAACAGATTAAAAGGTTAATTCGAAGATCGGCATACGACGGAATATAAAATATATAACTGATACTAATAAAACTGATAGAGATGCAGACACTTTATTTACTGGTGCCGATTGCACCGCTGATAGGCGCTATCGTTGCTGGATTATTTGGTCGCTACGTAGGGACTACCTGGAGCCATCGAATAACCATTTCACTGGTTTTTGCTTCGTTAATTGCTTCCTTGGTCATTTTTATGGACGTCCTGGAAGGAAATGTTTTTAATGGAGCAGTATACACATGGCTTGTGACGGGTAACACAAGCTTTGAAATCGGATTCTTGATTGATCAGTTATCTGCAACAATGATGGTTGTTGTCAGCCTGGTATCCCTGATGGTGCATATCTATACTATTGGGTATATGCAGGGTGATCCGGGTTACCAGCGTTTTTTCAGTTACATATCGTTGTTCACGTTTTCAATGATGATGCTGGTTATGTCGAATAACTTCCTGCAGCTGTTCTTTGGCTGGGAAGCTGTGGGCCTGGTGTCTTACTTGTTGATTGGTTTCTGGTATACGCGACCGACAGCCATTTATGCAAATCTTAAAGCCTTTTTGGTCAACCGGGTGGGAGATTTTGGCTTTCTACTGGGTATTGCGCTGGTATTAATGTATTTCGGTACGCTCGATTATGCGGCTGTATTTTCGCAAGCACCTGATATAGCGGAGCAGACGATTGAATTAATACCCGATTCACCATGGTTGCTGATGACCGTAATCTGTATTTTATTGTTTATCGGCGCAATGGGTAAATCGGCTCAATTTCCGTTGCATGTCTGGTTGCCGGATTCCATGGAAGGTCCGACACCGATTTCAGCGCTGATCCATGCTGCTACAATGGTAACTGCAGGTATTTTTATGGTGGCACGGATGTCTCCATTATTTGAGCTGTCTGATGTTGCACTTTCGACGATACTTGTTGTGGGTGGTATTACAACCTTGTTCATGGCATTAGTGGCTGTCGTACAAACCGACATCAAACGTGTCGTGGCTTATTCAACCTTGTCACAGCTCGGATACATGACTGTAGCACTCGGTGCGTCTGCCTATTCCGCTGCTATTTTCCATTTGATGACCCATGCTTTCTTTAAAGCCGTACTGTTTTTAGGCGCCGGTTCGGTCATCATCGCCATGCATCATGAGCAAAATATGGAGAAAATGGGGGGGCTGAAGAAATACATGCCAATAACCTACGGGACAATGCTGATTGCAGCTCTTGCGAGCGCGGGTGTGCCAGGGTTTTCTGGATTTTTCTCCAAAGACGCGATTATTGAGGCTGTTGCGCTGGCAGAGATTCCTTTTGTTGGCTTCGCGCATTTTTGTGTACTGGCCACAGTGTTTGTCACGGCATTATATACATTCAGGCTACTATTCATGACATTTCACGGTCAGCCGCGTATGGATGAACATACAAAATCACATTTACATGAATCGCCATGGGTCGTTACATTGCCTCTTGTGATTCTGGCTATTCCGACTGTTGGTGCAGGCTGGTTTATCGGCCCAATGGTGTTTGGTGATTATTTCGACAATGTCATCCATGTATTGCCTGAGCATGCTGCAATCGAGAAGCTTGGTGCAGAATTTACGGGAGTGGGTGGAATGATGATCCATGCATTGGTGACAGCACCTTTCTGGTTGTCCCTGGCAGGCATTTTTACTGCCTGGTATCTTTATACTGTAAAAACAGAAATACCCGCTAAAATTAAAACCATATTCAAGCCAATCTATATTGTTCTGGACAAGAAATACTATATTGATGAATTATATTCCTGGCTATTTGCTGGTGGAGCAAGAAAGCTTGGAACTGCGTTGTGGAAGTTCGGTGATATCAAATTGATTGACGGTCTGATTGTAAATGGATCTGCGCGTTGTGTAGGCTGGTTTGCGACTGTGGTTAAACGATTTCAGACTGGATATATCTATCACTATGCATTTACAATGATCGTAGGAATTTTTGCAATCCTTACCTTGTGGCTATACTGAGAATTCTTCATCTGTGTTCAATGATGTCTCAATAATTCTTTTACGCGCAACAAATAAACACTAACAATTAAAACGGATTAAGCATGTTGTTTGGAGTCCCACTTTTAAGTTTGATTATCTGGCTGCCAATACTATTCGGTGTGGCTGTTTTTGCTACAGGCGGTGATCGCAATGCACAGTTGGCACGCTGGACAGCACTCGTAGGATCGATCTTAGGTTTCTTGGTAGCCATCCCGTTATATACAGGATTTGACTCTTCAACGAGTACGATGCAATTTGTGGAAAGTCACGCATGGTTTGAACGTTTCAATGTCAATTATCACATCGGTGTAGATGGTATTTCGATGCCGTTGATTCTGCTTAACTGCTTTATGACGCCACTGGTCGTTATTGCGGGTTGGCAGGTTATTCAGGAGCGAGTGTCTCAGTATATGGGGGCATTCATGATGATGTCGGGTATAGTCAATGGCGTTTTCGCTTCGTTGGATGCTGTTCTGTTTTACGTTTTCTGGGAGGCATCGTTAATACCGATGTTCTTGATCATTGGTATTTGGGGCGGACCCAACAGAGTATATGCAGCGATTAAGTTTTTCTTGTATACCTTACTGGGCTCATTACTGATGCTGATTGCTTTTATTTATCTCTATCAGTCTTCAGGAGGTAGCTTCTCAATTGCAGACTATCATCAGTTACCGATTCCGCTTGATGCGCAGATTCTGATTTTCATTGCTTTCCTACTTGCATTTGCCGTCAAAGTGCCTATGTGGCCTGTGCATACATGGTTACCTGATGCGCACGTTGAGGCACCTACCGGCGGTTCAGTGATTCTGGCTGCAATCATGCTGAAACTGGGAGGGTATGGCTTCTTACGCTTTTCCTTGCCGATTGTACCTGATGCAAGCCATTATCTGGCTGAGATGATGATTGTACTGTCACTGATTGCTGTTGTTTATATCGGTCTGATCGCGCTCATGCAAGCCGACATGAAAAAGCTGATTGCTTATTCCTCTGTTGCACATATGGGCTTTGTAACCTTAGGTTTTTTTCTGTTCAACGCCTATGGCATCGAGGGTGCCATGGTTCAGATGATTTCGCATGGCTTTATATCCGGTGCCATGTTTCTGTGTGTTGGCGTGTTATATGATCGTTTGCATTCACGCCAGATCGCCGATTATGGTGGGGTAGTCAATAAGATGCCTGTTTTTGCAGCATTCTTTATGCTGTTTGCGATGGCCAACGCCGGTTTGCCGGGTACCAGTGGTTTTGTCGGGGAATTCATGGTAATTATGGGTGCCGTCAAAGTTAATTTTTGGTATGCCTTTTTGGCGGCTACAACATTGATCTTCGGAGCTGCTTATACATTGTGGATGTATAAACGCGTCATTTTCGGACCGGTTGCCAGTCCCGCAGTTGAAGCGTTGCAGGATATTTCAAAACGTGAATTCATGATACTTGCCATACTGGCTGCCATGGTATTATGGCTGGGTGTTTATCCATTCCCGTTGACTGAAGTGATGCACGCGACTGTAGATAATTTGCTGGATCATGTCAGTAACAGCAAGCTCTAATATAATTCCAGAATAATAATTTCTCGATATGAGGATGAGCGATTAATGAATTTTTTATCACCTGATTTTTCACCGGCTTACTCGGAAATTTTTATACTTTTGATGGTGTGCCTGATTATGCTGATTGATCTGGCAGTAGGTGAAAAAAGACGCTATGTAACATATGGGTTAACTCAGGTGACATTGATTGGGTGTGCTGTCCTGACTTTTGTTTCATTTTCTGAAGAGACTCAGTTTACTTTCTCAGGCATGTTCGTTGACGATGCCATGGCGGATATCCTCAAGCTGATGGTATTTGCTACAGTGTCGTCAGTGTTGATTTACTCTTATACCTATGTTCGGGATCGCGGTATTTTAACTGGAGAATTTTTTAGTTTAATCCTGTTTGCGACACTCGGTATGATGGTGATGATTTCTGCCAGCCATTTTCTGACGCTTTATATAGGTCTGGAATTGTTGTCGTTGTCTTTGTATGCATTGGTGGCGCTGCGTCGAGACTCTCTCGTCGCAACTGAAGCTGCAATGAAATTTTTTGTGCTGGGTGCTTTAGCTTCAGGTTTCCTGTTGTACGGCATGTCCATGGTTTATGGCGCAACCGGATCACTGCATATTCAAAAAGTGGCTGAAGCCATTGTCAATGGTGTAGGTAATCACGAAGTTCTTGTTGTAGGCTTGGTATTTATCGTAGCTGGAATAGCGTTCAAATTGAGCGCTGCACCATTTCATATGTGGGCGCCTGATGTTTACCAGGGAGCACCGACAGCGATTACACTATTTATCGGATCCGCACCAAAACTGGCTGCTTTTGCATTCGTGATGCGCCTGTTGGTCGATGGATTAGGTGGATTGGTTGCTGACTGGCAAGGTATGCTCGTGATATTGGCAGTATTGTCGATGGCTGTCGGTAATATTGCAGCGATTGCTCAAACCAATATCAAGCGTATGCTTGCTTATTCAACCATTTCGCATATGGGTTTTATGATTTTAGGCTTTATCAGTGCTGACTGGAATGGCTATAGCTCCGCATTGTTTTATGTTATTACCTATGTACTCATGACGCTTGGCATCTTTGCCTTGATTATGATTCTGTGTCGCAGTGGATTTGAAGCAGAAGAAATCAGTGATTTTAAAGGGTTAAGCAAAAGAAATGCATGGTATGCCTTTATGGCCATGATATTAATGTTTTCCTTAGCTGGTATACCGCCTATGGTAGGTTTCTATTCAAAACTAGCTGTGTTGCAGGCTGTCGTTAATGCCGGATTTGTATGGATTGCGGTTGCAGCGGTATTATTCTCGTTAATTGGTGCTTTTTATTATCTGAGAATTGTTAAATTTATGTATTTTGACGCACCTGACACAAATGATCCAATTATCGTTAAGAGTGATGTCAAGCTGCTGATCAGCGTGAATGGATTGGCTGTTTTACTATTGGGGATATTTCCCCAGTCACTCATGGGTTTAAGTCTATACGCAATTCAAAATTCAATGTAAAGCATAATAGACCTGCGCAAAAATGCAGGTCTGCGTTCAAATCAACAGAAAGCTTTAAGGTGCTTTCTGTCAGCCTTGAGAATTTCCCTGCGAATTTACATCAATTATTTTTCTGTTGACCAATGAAACTGATGCGTCAATAAGAGTTATATATTGAGTTTCAGAAATTTATCCCCAGATTAATTACTCGTTAAATTTAAGGAGAGAACCGTGCAAGCTGAAACAAAAAAAGAACATCTCAGTTTCCAGGCTGAAGCTAATCAGCTCTTAAAGTTGATGATTCATTCCTTATACAGCAATAAGGAAATTTTTCTACGTGAATTAATATCCAATGCATCGGATGCGGCCGACAAGCTGCGTTTTGAAGGACTTGCTGACGCCGCTTTGTTCGAGAATGATCCCGAGCTGAAAATCAATATCAGCTACGATAGTGAAGCCAAAACGATCACGATTTCAGACAATGGCATTGGCATGTCAAGGCAGGAAGTTATCGATCATATCGGCACTATCGCTAAATCAGGTACACGGGAATTTTTTAATTCCCTGACTGGAGATCAGGTGAAGGATGCACACTTGATAGGACAATTTGGTGTTGGTTTTTATTCCGCTTTTATCGTTGCCGATAAGGTGACAATGTTTACCCGGCGTGCAGGATTGACAGCAGAGCATGGCGTATGCTGGGAATCCGGGGGTGAGGGTGAATATACACTGGAAACTACAACAAAAGAATCACGCGGCACGGAAATTATTCTGCATTTACGTGAAGGAGAAGACGATCTCCTCAATGGCTATCGTTTGCGTAATATCATTCGTAAATACTCTGACCATATTACATTGCCCATTCTTATGAAAAAAGAAGAATGGTCTGATGATGAAAAGAAAAATAAAATTACTGATCATGATGAAACCATTAATCAGGCGAATGCGTTATGGGCGCGCCCTAGGAATGAAATAACTGAAGAACAGTATCATGAATTCTATAAACATGTAGCACATGATTTTGAGCCACCGCTGGCATATGTTCATGCCCGGGTTGAAGGTCGCCAGGAATACACGCAACTGCTTTATATTCCATCACGCGCGCCCTTCGATCTGTTTGACCGCGAACACCGTCATGGGATAAAGCTTTATGTGCAGCGCGTGTTTATTATGGACGATGCCGAGAAACTGATGCCTGGTTATTTGCGTTTTGTGCGCGGTATTATTGACACGAATAGTTTGCCGCTCAATGTCTCGCGCGAGATTTTGCAGGAATCCAAAGATATTGATGCGATTAGATCGGGAGCGGTCAAGAAAGTTTTAGGATTGATCGAAGATTTTGCTAAAAGTGATTCCGAAACAGAGAAAGAAAAATTTAAAACTTTCTACAATGAATTTGGCCAAGTACTTAAGGAAGGTGTTGGCGAAGATTATGCTAATCGTGATCGAATTGCCCATTTACTGCGCTTTGTTACCACCGCTAGCGAAACAGATGAACCCACTGTGTCAATGACTGATTATGTCGGACGAATGAAAGAAGGCCAGGAAAAAATTTATTTTGTTACGGCAGACAGCTTAAAAGCAGCCAGAAGCAGCCCGCATCTGGAAGTTTTTCGCAAAAAGGGGATCGAAGTGCTGTTGCTGGCTGACCGGATTGATGAGTGGTTGATCAGTCACCTGACAGAATTTGAAGGAAAACAGCTGCAATCAGTCGCAAAGGGTGGTCTTGATTTGGGTAGTCTTGAAGACGAAGCGGAAAAAGAAGAGCATAAAAAAGAAAGCACAGAATATCAGGATCTCACGGATAAAATGAAGGAAGTGCTTGTCGATAAAGTGAAGGATGTTCGTATTACGTTGCGGCTGACCGAGTCTCCGGCCTGTCTGGTTGCCGATACGTATGATATGAGTGGGAATCTGGAGCGCCTGTTAAAACAGGCCGGGCAAAAAGTCACGCATACCAAGCCGATTCTTGAAATCAATCCACACCATCCGATGCTGCAGCGCCTCAAAACTGAAGAATCACATTTTGAGGACTGGAGTCATATTTTGTTTGACCAGGCATTACTGGCCGAGGGTGGTCATCCGGAAGATCCGGCGGCATTCGTCAGGCGTTTAAATGAACTGCTGCTATTGGGTTCGCTTAGTAAACAATAAGTATTCAGTTATTTCAACATTTGCAGCATTTAGAACTTGTTGCCTCCAATCAGAATTGAGTTGGTTGAATTGATTGGGGGCGATTCTTTTTAAGAAGTCGCAGTTTTTGCAACTTTAGTACAATTTAAAAGTCTATTTGAAAGTGTATAATTTTGTACCGAATTACCAAAATAGCTCCCTCAAATAGAGGGAGGGGAAGATGGTTAGATACGAAAAAGCATATCAGGCTAAGATATTTGCGCCATTTGCGGTTTTAGGTGTCTGTACAGAAGAAGACTGGTTAACTGAAATCGATTATTTACCGCTAAATACACCGTTACAGAAACCTGATACACCATTAGCGAAAGAGGTCTGTGCGCAATTACAGGCATATCTGTCGAATCCGAAATTTATATTCGATCTTTCCCTGCATATTAGCGGAACGGTCCATCAGTGTCGGGTATGGCAGAAGATTCAGGAAGTTCCAAGTGGTCAAACCAGTAGTTATGCAGAGATCGCCGCAGTGATACATTCCGCTCCAAGAGCGGTGGGACGGGCATGCGGCGCGAATAAAATTCCAATTATTATTCCGTGTCATAGAATCATCGCCAAGAATGGCGGATTAGGCGGTTTTATGAATGCCAGTGAAGGCGATCCTTTAGAAATTAAGCGATGGTTATTGAAACATGAAAGTATCTGAACAAAATGCCGGAATTCTCGATGAATTCTTTGATGCTTTGTGGCTTGAGGATGGTTTGGCGCGTAATACATTACAAAGTTACCGTAATGACTTACAGGTTTTTGCAGACTGGCTCAGTAAACATAATGGGTATAAAAAAGAATCCATTGTCGATGCAACACATGCGGACTTGCTTGATTTCCTGGCCTCGAGAGTAGAGGCGAAGAAAAAGGCCAGTACTACCAGTCGAGAGTTATCGAGTCTGAAGCGTTTTTATCGCTATCTGTTACGGCAGGGAAAAATAACGGCTGATCCGAGCTTGAATATCGCAGCACCGAAGCTGATACGTAATTTGCCAGAGAGTCTGACAGAACAAGAGGTTGAATTATTATTGCAGGCACCGAATCTTAACAGCTCTCTTGGCTTGCGTGACCGGGCAATGCTGGAGGTATTGTACGCCAGCGGATTGCGGGTTTCCGAACTGATCAATTTAAAATATTCGCAGGTGAGTCAGGACATGGGTGTAGTGAGAGTAATGGGCAAAGGCATGCGGGAACGCCTGACCCCGCTTGGTGAGGAATCCATGGAGTGGTTGAACCGTTATACACGACAGTCACGCCCCCTATTACTGCAAGGCATTGTCACGGATACCGTTTTTGTCACAGCACGTGGTGGGGCGATGACCCGGCAGGCGTTCTGGTATCTGATCAAGCGTCATGCCAAAGCTGTTGGAATATCCAAGTCACTTTCTCCACATACCATACGTCATGCGTTTGCGACACATTTGTTAAATCATGGCGCTGATTTGCGTGTCGTGCAGTTATTGCTGGGGCATTCGGATATTTCTACCACGCAAATTTATACACACATTGCGAGTGAGCGCCTGAAGCAGTTGCACGCTAAACATCATCCCAGAGGGTGATCAGGTAAAGCTTTATTATTCTTCCAGGCGCAATTGCGGGAATAAAATGACGTCTCGGATATTCGGACTGTCGGTAAACAGCATTACCAGTCGATCAATACCAATGCCTTCGCCTGCAGTTGGTGGTAGCCCATATTCCAATGCACGGATGTAATCAGCGTCATAGTGCATGGCTTCGTAATCTCCTGCATCTTTGGCCTTGGCTTGTTCTATGAACCGGGTTGCCTGATCTTCCGGGTCGTTCAGCTCGGAAAATCCGTTGGCGATTTCACGTCCAGCAATATACAGTTCGAAACGATCGGTAACTTCGGGGTTATGATCATTACGGCGTGCTAATGGTGATACCTCGGCAGGATAATCGACGATGAATGTAGGTTCAAATAGTAAATGTTCTGTTGTGTTGTCAAAAAGCGATAATTGCAATCCTCCGATGCCGTCATCCGGATTGTAGTTAATTTCTGATGTATTCAGACGATCAATCAGAAAATTACGGTCATTGAGTTGTGCTTCGCTATATTCGGGGTGAAATTTCATGATAGCTTGCGTGATTGTCATGCGGGCGAAAGGCCGACCGAAATCAATCGTGCGTTCCTGATAAGTCACCAGGGTTGTGCCAAGAACAGTTTGCGCTACGGCACGCAGCATTTCTTCAGTAAAATTCATTAAGTGTGTGAAATCCTGATAAGCTTCGTAGAATTCGAGCATCGTGAATTCCGGGTTATGCCGCGTGGAGATACCTTCATTCCTGAAATTCCGGTTGATTTCAAATACTTTTTCCATTCCACCCACAACCAATCGCTTAAGATACAACTCGGGGGCAATGCGTAAAAACAATTCCATATCGAGTGCATTATGGTGCGTAACAAATGGCCGAGCTGTGGCGCCTCCAGGTATCGGGTGCATCATGGGCGTTTCCACTTCAAGATAATCTCGTGAAATAAAGAAATCGCGCAGTGCCTGAATAATCTTTGAACGCACAGTAAAAACCCGGCGCGTCTCTTCGTTGGTAATCAGGTCGAGATAGCGCAGACGGTATTTTTGCTCCTGGTCGGTCAGACCATGAAATTTTTCCGGCAAAGGGCGTAATGATTTTGTCAGTAACTGCAAGCGGTTAACCCGTATCGTAAGTTCTCCGGTCTTGGTTTTAAACAATGTACCTTCAGCACCCAGGATATCGCCCAGATCATAATGTTTGAATGCCGCATGTTCCAATGTGCCGGTATCATTGTTGGAGATAAATAACTGTATGCGTCCACTCATGTCCTGAATGGTTGCAAAACTCGCTTTGCCCATGATGCGCTTGAGCATCATGCGCCCGGCAACTTTAACGAGTATCGGTGATTCTTCCAGAACTTCCTTGGCGTGTTCGCCGTATTGCGTGTGCAATGCTGCAGTCAGATGTTCGCGGCGGAAAGTATTCGGAAACGCATTTCCGTTTTCTCGTAATGCGGTCAGCTTGGCACGGCGTTCAGCGATAATCTGGTTTTCTTCTTGTTGCGGCGAGACGGATGGGTCTTCCTGAGTCATATTGGCGTGTTTAAAACAATTAGTCAGCAATAAGAAAATTGTAGCTAAGGCGCATATTATACGCGCTGCAGTTTAATTTACGTAATCCATTTTGGATCTGAGCTGCCAATAGTGGCGCAGCTTTTTTGAGGGATTCTCCATTAAAAAAGGTGACGGTTTTCTGGGTGATAAAGAGTTGCGGGATCATAACATGACTCAAAATTTAGCCAGCCTCAGTTTAAAATCTATTTAGATTGATGGGGTTTCGGATTATGATAGTTGCGATTCAGAAAATTTTTTTGCCAAAGTTTTGACAGACATCGTCGTTATTCATCAATCCAGTGGATTCAAGGCAAGATCTTTGTCAGAAAAGTGCCGTTATTCTCTGGACTTAATAAAAATAAAGAGAGACTGAAGACTGCAAAAATGATCCGGTAGTGATTGGGTATCAGGTTCAGAGTATTCTGAATCGTGATATTGCGCGCCTTAACGAAATATAATGAAATGAATAGCAAACTGCATTTATATGTTACGCGGATAGTAACTTCAGGCGCTGTTTTCTTTGCCATTATCGCGTCAACCGTATTTTATTTTTATAATCGGACCGCGCAGTTGAATGACATGGAAAAAGCCATTGAACAGTTGTTTGTGACGGTAAAAATTCCGGCTGAAATTTCGGCATACCTTGATAACACTGAGTTGGCCAGGGAAGTTATTGAAGGGCTGCAAAAGAACGATGTTGTTTCTGCTTCTATTCTGACGAGCAGAACAGGCATGGAAGTGGCATCCGCGGACACAAAGTCATTGGATATTTCTGATTCATTGTTTTTTTCGCTCTATAACCCATTTGAAACATCCGATTGGGTCGGTGTATTGCAAATCCAGTTGAACAAAGAATTGTTGTATCAGTCAGTCATGAATTCTGCACTGGAACAAATGTTGATTCTGCTGGTTTTGATTATTATTGTGGCCACGCTGGTTCTGATCATGATGCGGCGTGTGTTAACGACACCGATTCAATCCATAGCGGATAATTTGCATAAAATTAAGCCGGGCGAGGATGGCCGGCTGAGTTGTCCCAAAGGACATGAGAACAACGATATCGGCAATTTGGTGGTCGACATTAATAAGTTGCTCACTTCCGCGCGTGATACCATCGCGCAGGAACGACAATTGCGTAGCCAGGTTGAAGCCATGGAAAAACATTTCCGATTGATATTTGAGCGCGCCAGTGCGGGTATTTTTCTGCTGGATCGGGATTTTCATTTAAGATCCTGTAACAGAGCTTTTCAGAAAATAATCGGTATAGCAGAGATAGAACAACGATTGAATAGGAAAAATATATATCTACCCAGGTTGTTTACAAATCCACATCAAGCTCATGATTTGCTGAAAGATATTCTTGAAACCCATAAATCAGTAGCGTGTGATCTCCAGCTTGAACAGACCCGTAATGGCGAAGAAAGGTGGCTGCATTGTCTGTTTTCGGCCGTACATAATGATCAGAACAAAAATGGAGCAGAGATTCTGATTGAAGGGCTTGTCATTGATGTTACGGAACGCACATTTCAAATGGAGCGTGTTCTGTATGAGTCTGAACATGATCCATTGACTCAGCTGTTTAACCGGCGCGCAGGAGACCAATTGCTGGATATTATGCTGGTGAATGCGAAAAAGAACAGTGAGCAATTGGTGTTGTTGCTCATCGATCTGGACGGATTTAAGGAAGTTAATGATAATTTTGGCCATAAAGTAGGTGATAAGGTGCTCATTGAAGTTGCCAATCGTTTGAAGGCGGCTGTTCGCAAAGAAGATATTCTGATACGGCTCGGTGGTGATGAATTCGTCATCGCATTTAATGTCGCAGGTGAAAGCCGCAGTGAAATTGATCATTTTGTGGAAAATTTGCTCAATCGTTTTAAATCCGAAATACAATTGAAAAATAACGGCAGTGTTACTATTGGTTCAAGCATCGGTATTGCAGTCTATCCACATGATGGTGAAACCATCGCAACATTAATGGCCAATGCGGATTCGGCCATGTATCTAGCCAAGAGAGAAGGAAAGAATCGCGCTTACTATTATCGTGCGGCCTGATGCACGTGCATGTCATTTATATTTACCGTTACGGTACGAATACGCCTTAAAATAGTAACGGTTTTAGTCATTTTTCTGGTTGTTATATGACTGGGAGGCATTGCTGGATATTTTGTAGTGTCCCGACAACGTGGCTGATAAGTTGGCGGGTTTGGGAAAGGAATTTTTTAGGTAAATCTTGAAATAAGCTTGCCGTGACCACGTACCAGATAATCCTCCGATTGCATTTCTATTAACCGTGAGACGACGCGCTCGAATTCAAAACCGATGTTTCCGGAGCGGTACAGTTGCTGCGGCGGTGCTGCCGCTGAGCACAGAAATTTAACGTTATGTTCATATATCGCGTCAATAAAGTGCATAAAACGGGTGGCCTCGCTGGTATTTTCGTATGTAAACTGCGGGATCGCGACCAGGATGACGGTGTGATAGGCTTTGGCTACAGCGAGATAATCGGCTGGTCCTAACGGGTTGGCGCACAGTCTTTTAAATGAAAATACCGCCACGCCACGTGCCGATTTAGGAACAAACAACTGACGCCCCTGCACGATCAGTTCTCCGCTCGGCACCTTTTCACGATCTTCGATACTGCGGTCCGTTAATCGAAAAAAAATAGTGGATAATGCCGCTGTCGTTGTTTCATTGACTGGATAAAAATAGGTTTCTATACCCTTGAGGCGCTCATAACGATAATCTATAGGACCGTTAAGCGGAATGATCTCCATCCTTTCCTTGACACGCTCGATGAATGGAATGAATCGATGCCGATTCAAACCATTTTTGTATAAATCATCCGGTGCTCTGTTGGATGTAGAAACAACCACCACACCCCGATTGAATAACGCCTGGAATAGTCGCGTAACGACCATTGCATCGGCAATATCGGTGATCTGTAATTCGTCAAAGCACAGTACAGTCGCAGTGCTGGCGATTTGATGCGCTATGGCGGGTATCGGATCATCCCAATCCGTTTTTTTGTCAATCATCATATCCCTTAAAGCCAGTTTGCGTTGCTGCACCGAAAGACCGTGCCAGATTTTCAAACGTGTATGGATATCCAGCATGAATTCCTGAAAATGTATGCGCTGTTTAGCGGGTAGCGGTACGGTTTCATAGAACAAATCCATTAACATGGATTTTCCACGGCCAACACCGCCGAAAAGATATACGCCTTTAGGCGGGTTCAGAACGGCATCAGCGCGAAAAAAAAGACGGGTCAACCAATTGCTTTTACGGCTATCGGAAGGTGAATAATGCTTCAATGCGTCATGCAATAGTTGCAATGCATTAATTGCATTGGCTTGATCAATATCCGGTTTGAGTTCACCGGCTTGTATCTGGATTTGATATTCAGTATGCGGTGTGTTTTTTTGATGGGTAATCATAAGACAGATAAATTTATAGCTCAAACAAATCAAGAATACATTGATCACTCATGTTGAAAGTAAAGAAAAAATGAAATGTTAAACCAGTTTTTTCTGTGAAACATGAGCAGTTCGCATTTTCCATTGTTATACATGATCAATGCACAATCTACGGTAAAGTATTACAACAGATCGGGTAACAACGCTGCGCCGCTTACCGATTACGTCATCTGCGATAATGTCCGCTATTACCGTCCACAGATCGTTGTTGAATACCGGGGTATTGCACCGTGTTCATGGAGCAGCACAGAAAGATGAAACGTGGGTGAAAGTAAACAGGTTTTTGCAGCAGCACAAACGTTCCTATGGGACTTCAGGCCTATATTCCTTTACTACTAAATTTTATAGGCGTGATGAATGAAGTAGACTACACCGCAATTTAATTTTGAAGAAGCCGTGGAAGCTATTGAAAGCGGGGTGCAGTTTGAATGGCGGAAACGGCCTATTAACACCAGCGCGTTAGGTGATTTGCCAACGGACACAGAATTCTGAACACCCTCGCTTTTAATCATTGCTTCACTTTTCGGCGTTTCTCCACGGCATCAGCGAGCTGATGCAACACTTGCTCGGTAGTTTCGAAGTTGATGCAGCCATCGGTGATACTTTGTCCGTACACCAGTTCTTCGCGTTTCTTGCCGTCGATTTTTTGATTGCCCTCGATTAAGTGGCTCTCGATCATGACGCCGCAGATGGAGGGGTTACCGGCTGCGATTTGAGACGCCACATCGGCGGCGACTTCTGTCTGGCGGCGGTAATCTTTATGGCTGTTCGCATGGCTGAAGTCGATCATGAGGTAGGCCGGTAACTTGGCTTTATTCAACGCATCAATGGCCGAGGCGACACCATCCGCATCATAGTTAGGCTTGCGTCCGCCGCGCAGAATGATGTGGCAGTCTTCATTACCCTTGGTTGCAAAAATGGCCGTGCGCCCCTCTTTGGTGACCGAGAGAAAATGATGCGGACGGGAAGCTGCCATGATGGCGTCGATGGCAATGTTCAGGTTGCCGTATGTGCCATTTTTGAAGCCTATCGGACAGGATACTCCGGAAGCCAGTTCGCGATGCGCTTGGCTTTCGGTCGTGCGTGCGCCGATCGCAGCCCAGCTAATCAAATCGGAAAGATATTGCGGGCTGATCAGATCAAGGTATTCCGTTGCCGCAGGTATGCCCAGATTGTTTAAATCCAGCAGCAGCCTGCGCGCTATACGCAATCCTTTATTGATGTGGAAGCTGTTATCCAGATCAGGATCGTTAATCAATCCTTTCCAGCCAACTGTCGTGCGTGGTTTTTCGAAGTATACGCGCATGATGATGTGCAACTGATTCTTGAGAATCTCACGCAGATGTTTCAAACGAACAGCATACTCCAGTGCGGCCTCGGTATCATGGATGGAGCAGGGGCCTGCAACGACCAGTAAACGATCGTCGTCGCCATGCAGGATGCGGTGGGTATCCCGTCGTGCGGTATAGACCGTTTCAGTGGCAATTTCCGTTAACGGATAATCACCGTGCAGTTCCACCGGCGGGCGGAGTTCATGCGTGCCAATAATGCGTAAGTCATCGGTCTGAAATTTCATAATGGTTATTGTGAGGTTCCATACAGCCGCAGATAACCGTCAAGTTAAGTTTTAGAACCAATGTGGCGGATAAATGCATTCAAAGCCGCACATTGTATTCGTTTTTAGACCGATGGTATATCGATGCATTAATGCGTGCCGGTGATTTCTTCAGCTTCAATCAATTGGAACTGATTGTCGCCGATATATTGCAGCTTCACCTTGTAATGGGTGTTAAAAGCCTTGATGCGCTGGATGGTTACTATCCCGGTTTCGGCAACAAAAGCCGCATTATCGTCCAGATCGGCGGCAGCGGAAACCGCTGATTCGAAATGTTCGGGTGCCAATCCACGATTGAGTACGATGGCAATCGGAGATGCGGCGACGGAAACGGACGTATTGTTCTGCGGTGCGGATTCGAATAATTTAAGCTGAATGCGGTACGCGCCAGGGCTTCCATTCGGCGTATTGGATACATCGAATATCCTGAAGCTCAGGTGTTCGTGCAGGCCGCCGCCGCTGTCAATTTCACCGATTACGCCGGCCGTTTCGCTGACGCCGCTGGCGTTGAATGAAATGGCAGTGTTCAGCGCATCGGTGACTTCGATTCTTTCGCCGTTAGGCACTGATTCGCGCCATTGTTCGCCGTCCCAGTACAATAACTGTCCGACAGGCTGGAAGCGCAGCCAGTTGCCGGGTGTAAAGGTGCCTTTTTGAATATTCACATCAACACCGGGGTCGTCGGTAACGAACGGGCCGCCGCTGAGATCACCGAAATCAGTCTCAAACAATGTGCTGTTGACAAAAATTTCCGCGCCGATGCGCCACGGCTGTATGTCTTCAGTATGCAGTCCGTGATCGTGATCATCGCCTTCTGCTGCGATGGCTGTTGAGAACAGCGATAGGCTTAGAGTTGCTGTTATAAAGGCGATTATGACTTGTTTTAACATGTTTTTTCCTCTCAGGTAGGTTGTCGTCGTAATATCAATGTGCTGTAATGTTGGCCCATGCATTCCGGGCGTCGTCAGTTTATTGTTGTCAATCCGTCGGAATCGATAATTCATCCATTTTCTCCATGTGCACAATTCGGAATGTCGAGTCTCCGGCGTGTTTCATACTAACCCGGTAGAATTCCCCGTCGATAAAAATCGCAGGGATTTCAAGTGTATCCGTTGCTGTGTCATACTGCGCCGGTGCTGCATAGCGGGGACTGTCGGGTTGCAGTGTATTCAAGGTGAACGAAAGATCATCCTGCTTTTGCAGTTGTGCGCGGTAATGTTCGCCATCCGCATGGATGTCGTTCAGACTTAAAATACCCGACACGGGATCGTAAATTGCGGCCACATTTAACGCCGTCACCGGTGCTTCAACCGGAATATTGCAAAGCCTCAATGTGCATAGCGTTTTTGCCAGCAGCGCATCGGCGCGCGTGATAAAACTGTCTCCGTCGACGTCGAAGGCGGCATTCGCCGTATTGAACGTTTCGTTATTCTGGGCTGCCAGCAGAATCAGTGCGACATCAATCCGGTCAACATCGCCGTCCAGATCCACGTCACCGGGAATCGATACCGGAAGTTCAGGTTGCCGGGGCAGTTCGCCGCTCGCCGGTTCCCCTGTCAGCGCATTTAAAGCGGCGCCGAATTCACCGGGTTGGAGTCCTGCGTTCAACAGGACCAGAAACGGACTCGACGGAAAGAAGCGTGCATTGGAAATCAGTTGCATTTCAATGAGATATGCACCATCCGGTCCACCGGCTTCACCGAGCGTGTTTTCCAGGAAAAAACTGAGATGCGTATGTAAAATGCCGGTGGTGCCGGTGATGTCGACGACCAGTTCCGGGTTGCCGTGTATGCCGTTCCCCGTAAACACTGTACTGCCGTCGATGCCGAAACTGTTTTCGCTGAAACAGAGCAATTGTCCGGCGCACTGTGAGAAATCGCTGAGTACCTCGGCGCTGGCTTCGAGTCCGCCGAATAATCGGATTTGCACATTCGGCGGCGCATCATTCCAGGCGGATACTGCCGGGTCCCAGTATTGCAGTTTACCTGATGCGCGGTAACTGATCAGTTCGTTGGGCAGCAGTGCATTGCGAACGGATTGGAAACCCGGATTCCGGGTACTGAAAGCGCCACCGGTCAGATCGCGAAGGTCGACTGGAAAAATAAGCTTGTTTGTCGTTGCCTCAACCGGCAGCGTGCCCGCCGGCAGAGCCAATGCTTCTGTCAAGCCATCCAGATTACAGCTGGTTGCGCCGGTCGTGCGGCAAAATCCGGCAAACAAAGCATTGCCTTGTCCCCAGACTTCGATATCCAGATGCTGCGCAAAAACAGGTTGATTTGTCAGCCAGGCGGCGAGCAGCAGATTACAGAAGTAGCCGGTTTTGCGGGACAGTAGGAATGATTTCATGGGTTCTGCGCGTTATGTGGATTGCGGGGCAATACTAAAATGTGGCGCGCACGCCAAAAATGAAACTGCGGCCGGGCTCCGGTGCGAAATTGCGTAAAAAAGAAACCGAATTGCGGATTTCTTCGTTGAGCAGGTTGTATCCTTTCGCGAATAACCATAAGTCTCCCCATTGATGGGCTTTGAGTTGATAGTCCGCCGATGCCGTCAGTAAATGATAGCTGTTTGTCGGTGTTTCGTTGTTGCCGGAATAGCGTTGCGCTTCGGCCCGGGTATAACGCAACGCCGCATTCCAGACCGGATTGCCGAATCCCAGCTCGGCGCCATAACGCAGGGGCGGCATGCGTGGAACGTCATCACGATCGCCGTTGACGAAGCGGCCGCGCACGTAGTCTGAAAACAATGACAGCGACAGGTTTCCGTAAGGCAGTTGGTAGAGCGTGGTGTCGATTCGGGATTCATAGCCGATGAACTCCGCATTGCGCTGGTTATATGCGAAGACCGATACACATTCTGCCGCGCTGACACAGCGTTGGCGAATAACTTCGTTATCCACTTCATAAACCAGACCGGTGCTGTGCAGATAAATAAAATTATTAGTACGGTTATAGTAGCCATTGACCCGTACACTGACACGATCGGTTTTCCATTCAAACCCCAGATCAATCATATTCACGGCTTCATTTTTTAACTGCACATTACCGATTTCAAAACTGCGTGTGGACAAGTGCGGGCCGAGTGCGAGCAGCTCCTGAATATCCGGTGGGCGCTCGCCATGATTGAAGGTGAGGGTGGTTGTAATATCCTGCCGCGGATTCCACTGTGCGGTTGCAGAAGCGGATACGGCCTGATAGTCAAGCGAGCCGGGCAAGGGTACCGGCGGCAGGGCACTGCCGCGCAGCTTCAGCTCGGATGCTTCGGGATTGGCATGAGAATGTTCGAAGCGGACACCGCCTTGCAGACTCCATTTATCCCAGGCGTATGTCTGTGTGGTATAGAAACCCAGTGACATCTGCCTGGTTTTCGGGACGAATGTCTCGACGCCGAGTGCCGAGAATTTCCGGTCGGTCCATTGCACACCGTAGGTGCCGGTGAGGTTGCGTAGTAAATTTTGTTGTATTTCCACGCGGCCTTCTCCTACATCATTTTTGAAGCGGGTAAACGGTGTACCACCTTCAAATTCGGTATGGCCGTAGTCGATGAGTCCGTAACGAAAACTGATGTTGTCAATGCCGCGCATCGGCTCGTACCACACGGATTTAAAGTCGTAGCGTGTTTGCCGCATATTGACGCGGACACTGGGAAACAAGGCTTGCGAGCCGAAAATGTCTTCAAATCCTGTTAGATCATCCAGTCTGGGCAGAATCGTTTCCAGGCCACCCAGATGGTTCGGGTCAAGATTGTGACTCCCTCTGGGGATGCCATAGCGATTGTCGGTATGGCTGACTGACATGCCCGCCATAACCTGCTCTCCCAGCCATGAAATGCCGGTAAAACCGCCCATGGCTGTATTATCGGTGTTCGGTATTTTGCCGCTGGCGTTGGTTATTTCTGTCAGGCCGAGCTGTTGCGTGGTAAAAGTTTCGTCGATGGCTTTGCCGGGTATCCGGATGTCATTGCGGTCGCGGAAGAAACCGCCCAGGTTGAATGCAATCTGGTCTTTTCCCGTGTTTAATCTGAAAGCGGAGTGCGTGCCGTTGCCATTGGTGTCGTAACGGCTCTCGAGCGTGCCGCTGACAGTTTTTTTTGCGCGCTGTTCCGGTATGCGGTCGTCGTTGACATCGACAATGCCGCCGATTGCATTGCCACCGTAACGGACAATTTCAGGGCCGCGTAGAATCTTGATTTCATGCGCAAACAAGGTATCTATTGCCAATGCATGATCGGGGCTGAGGCTGGTTGCATCATGCGTGCCAATGCCGTTTTGCAGTATACGCACACGTGAACCCGTCAGACCCCGGATAACCGGTATACCGACGCCGGGCCCGAAAGATGCATTACTGATGCCTTGCTCTTCAAGCAGACTTTGGCCCAGCGTATCGCTTTGCTGCAAGCGCAGTGAGCGACCTTTAAGTATGCTGGTACTCGGCTTCGATACCTGCTCCGGTGTAACGCCAATGACGTCTATCGGTGCCAGTTGGATCATGGAACTGTTTTTGGCCGATTCGGGTAATGCCATAACCGGGGTATCCGTCGATTCATGGGCTGTGTTTTCTGCCAAAGCGTTTTCAGTGATTGCCATGATCAATGCCAGAATTATAGTTGCCGCTATGGACTGAACGGACAGAAGCATTTTGTATTCATTGCCAATCTGTGAAGGATAGCTGTGACTGGTGTAACGGTTGTCATTGTGCGCTCTTCAGATTTTATAAATATGCAGTTGATACGTTGATTCAGTATTTTCTTAATTTCAGAATAATGTCACCTTAGTCTTGCCGTAAAAAAGAGTACCTCGAAATTGCCATAAATGCGCTTCCTGATTGCTTAAGGGGAAGTGTTACTCTGTTTCAGGAGCACGCTTCAAAGAAAATGACTTTTCGAGGTACCATAAACCTTTAAATTTAAAGGCAGACAGGAGATACTGTATTTGAAAAATGTTATGATATATTATATCATAATAGAAATCAACTCTGCTCTAAGCGGAGTGTAATATAAATGCAAACCAGCCATTTACCGGTAACCGTGTTCTCCGGATTTCTGGGTACGGACAAAACAACCGTTCTGAATCATATTTTGAAGAATCGCCAGAGGTTACGTGTCGCCGTAATTTTGTTCAAAGGTGATGCACGGGAGGAAAAGCATGGTTGCGGTGTTATTCACCGCTCACCTACGTTAAACGCAAATGCGGCAAGATTGTTGCTGACCCTGGATTTTTTGCTGACAAGATTTGTTGCAAACAGATGTATGTATCTTTTAGGATGTATGATAGGTGTATTATTTATGGGTATTCAAAAATTTTATTATTTTCATTAATGTAAACAAAATGTCGGCTGATATTGAAAAAATCATCGAAAAATCCCAGCAAACATGTGCATCGACCGGTAACAAACTGACCAGCAAACGCAAGAAAGTATTAATGGTTCTGTTAAATTCCACCGTGCCGCTTTCGGCATACGATGTTGTTGGCCGGTACAGGGAGCAATTCCAGGAATCGTTACCCGTGATGTCGGTTTATCGCATGCTGGATTTCCTGGTCAAGGAGAAGCTGGTGCATAAGCTCGAAACGGCAGGTCAATACGTCTCATGTTCGCATATTGCGTGCGACCATCAGCATGAAACGCCGCAATTTCTGATCTGTGATCGCTGTGGTAGTGTCAAGGAAGTCGGTATCAAGAAGACGATTATCGAAGAACTGGAGCATAGTATCCAGAACACGGGTTTTTTGTTGTCACATAAACAACTGGAATTACATGGTGTTTGTAAGCACTGCCAGATCCGATCCGTATGAGCACACTATCCGTTTCGTAATTTTTATCTTTATTGTCTTTGTGCTATTGATTAAACAGACTTGTTGCTGAACGCCAGCAGTAGTCCGGATAAACCTGCAGGAAACCGCTATTTTTTGCAGGTTAGCGGTAAGCCTGCAAACCCCGGCATAAACCGCTTTTCCACAATAAACAGGTTAAATCTCATCAGGATAAAACGCTCCTCATCCCGGGTGAATTATAAATCGCATCGTTTTACGCAGCTACAATTTCAATTAACACTTCATTCGGATTGGCCGGTTCTCCCTTGATCACGTGTATCGCTTTCACGGTACCGGCTATCGGCGCAGTGACCTCGGTCTCCATTTTCATGGCTTCGGTGACCAGAACCGGCTGCCCGGCGTTGACTTTCTGACCGATTTTGACCAGGACGTCGAGAATATTACACGGCATACTAACCACCACATCCCCTTCGGCGGATGGGCGGCGGCGTTTGCTGGCGATGTTGCTTTGCACGGCACCCTGTGTACCACCATCGAGCACGATTTCATCGAGTGTTTCAACAACGATTTCCTCCGGTATGCCGTCAACCATAAAGTAAAAATGCCGCAGTGTGTTGTTTTTCGGACCGGTGCCGGTGATTTTGATGTGATAGGACTCGCCGTGCAGCGCTACATTGAATTCGGTCGGTGCTTTTTGCGCGCCGCCACCGACGTTAGCAGCGAGTTCCAGTGGCTCGGGTACGAGATGACCGGTGGAGCGCAGTTCCAGAAACTGTTTGCCGACTTCGGGAAACATCGCATAACTGAGGACGTCTTCATCATTCAGCGCCAGATGACCGATTTCCTGGCGCAGATGTTCCAGTTCCGGTTTCAGCAGATCGGCCGGGCGGCAATCAATGATTTCTTCTTTTCCGATAGCGCGTTTTTGCAGATTGGCATTGATCGGCGCGGGCGCCTTGCCGTAACCGCCTTGCAGATAGCGTTTCACTTCGTTGGTGATGGTGGAATAGCGTGCTCCGGTAAGCACATTGAGTACGGCCTGGGTTCCGACAATCTGTGATGTTGGTGTGACCAGCGGCGGATAACCGAGATCTTTGCGCACCAGGGGAATTTCTTCATACACTTCATTGATACGGTCCAACGCGTTGCGTTCCTGCAGTTGGTTGGCGAGATTGGAAATCATGCCGCCCGGCACCTGAAACACATGAACGCGGGTATCGACACCGGTAAATTCACTTTCGAAACGGTGGTATTTTTTGCGGACTTCGGCGAAATAGCTGTTCGCTTTCTGCAGCGCATCCAGATTCAGACCGGTGTCATATTCGGTACCTTGCAGCGCGGTTACCAGGCTTTCAGTCGGCGGATGGCTGGTTCCGCCTGACCAGGATGACAACGCTGTATCGATATGGCGGCAGCCCGCTTCAATGGCTTTCAGTTGACACATTTCGGCGAGTCCTGCGGTTGCATGACAGTGCAGATGAATCGGCAGATCGACCGTATCGCGCAGTGCTTGCATCAGTTCGCTGGTGACATAAGGGGTGAGCAGGCCCGCCATGTCCTTGATCGCGATGGAGTCGCAACCCAGTGCGGCCAGATCTTTGGCCAGTGTCACAAAACTGTTGATGTCATGCACCGGACTCGTTGTGTAGCATATTGTACCCTGGGCATGCTTACCGGATGCCTTGGCGGCTTCGATGGCGGTGGTCAGATTGCGTACATCGTTGAGCGCGTCAAAGATACGGAAAACATCCATGCCGTTTTCGGCGGCCCGTTTGATAAACGCGCGTACGACATCGTCAGAATAATGACGGTAGCCGAGCAGATTCTGTCCGCGTACCAGCATTTGCAGCGGCGTAGTGGGCAGTGCGGCTTTCAGTTTGCTCAGGCGCTCCCACGGATCTTCCTTGAGAAACCGCAGGCAGGCATCAAATGTGGCGCCGCCCCAGCATTCCAGCGACCAGTAACCGATGCTGTCGAGCATCGGGCAGGCCGGCAGCATGTCTTCGGTACGCAGCCGTGTTGCGATCAGGGATTGATGCGCATCGCGCAAAATGACATCGGTAATATGAACTTTTTGCATGTGTTTTCCTCGATTAGCCCATTGAGCATTTATAGCCCGGTGTGTGAGGCCATTGCAGCGGCAATTACGCTGGCCAAAACTTCCGGCCGGGGTTTGTCGGAATAGTTGATCAGTGCAGGATTCTGCTCGACAAAGCCGGTGTTGAACCGCGCAATGCGAAACTGCGGATGCTTTAGAATCTTCAGATAATACGGAATGGTTGTTTTAATGCCGAATAATCCCATGTCACGCAACGCCCGTTCGCCGCGTTTGAGCGCATCTTCCCAGGTCAGTGCGCTGACAATGACTTTCGCAACCATGGAATCGTAAAATGGCGGAATCTCATAACCGGTGTAGATGGCGGTATCGGTTCGCACGCCGGGCCCGCCCGGCGCATAATAACGGGCAATGCGGCCGAAACTCGGCAGAAAGCTGTTCTTCGGATCTTCGGCATTGATGCGGAATTGAATCGCATAACCCCGCCGCACAATCTCGTCCTGCCTGTAACGCAACCGCAAACCGGCCGCTACGCGGATCTGTTCTTCAACGATATCGACGCCGGTGATGGTTTCGGTGATGGTATGTTCGACTTGTACACGGGTATTCATTTCCATAAAATAGAAACGGCCATTATCGTCGAGCAGAAATTCCACGGTGCCGGCATTGGTGTAGCCGACCGATTTGGCGGCAATGACGGCCAGGCCGCCGATATACTGGCGTTGCGCTTCGTCAAGCTGTGGCGATGGCGCAATTTCGATCAGCTTTTGATTGCGGCGCTGAATCGAGCAGTCGCGTTCGTACAGATGAATCACATTGCCGTGATGATCGGCGAGAATTTGTACTTCGATATGCCGGGGATTGACGATGCATTTCTCCAGAAACACATCGGCGCGGCCAAATGCCTTGGTTGCTTCGGATATCACGCGTACGTAGTTGCGCCTGAGTTCTTCGGCGGTGTCGCACCGCCGGATGCCGCGTCCGCCGCCGCCGGAAGTTGCTTTTAACATGACGGGATAGCCAATCTGCTCAGCGACCTTCAGCGCTTCATCCACTGAACCCAGATTGCCTTCCGATCCGGGTGTCACCGGGAGGCCGGCCGCTTTCATCGCGTTGCGGGCTTCGGTTTTATCCCCCATGCGATGGATGACGTCCGCGCCCGGTCCGATGAATATCAACCGGCGCTCTTTGCATGCCCGGGCAAACTGCGCGTTTTCGGACAGGAAGCCATAACCCGGGTGAACCGCGTCACAGCCGGTTGCCAGAGCCAGGTCAACGAGCGCATGAATATTCAGATAGCAGGACATCGGTTCGCTGCCGATGCAATAGGCTTCATCCGCTTTTTTGACGTGCAGTGCGAAACGATCCGCTTCCGAATAAATGGCGACTGAACGGATACCCATTTCCGCGCATGCCCGTATGATGCGCACAGCGATTTCACCACGGTTGGCAATTAGAATTTTACGCAACATGATTTCGATGCCTTGATTAATAATGCGCATATTCTACCCGAACATTACGGATTGAGGCTGAAACTGAAATGCCTGCCGCCGATCGCAATCGGCCGCGATGACGCATGCGTGGCATGATAAAATCCGCATCTTCACTGTTTAAGTCAATTGTTTAATACAAAATTATGGGTTTTTCTACGCTTACCGCATTGTCACCGCTGGACGGCCGGTATCATCAAAAAGTAGCGCCGCTGCAATATTACTTCAGTGAATTTGCACTGATACGTTATCGTGTTCAGGTGGAAGTCGCCTGGCTGCTGGCGCTCGGCGGCGCTGCAGAAATCACTGAAGTGCCACCGTTTTCGAGTGAAACCCGTGCGCAATTGAACGGTCTTGTGGCTGATTTTTCCGTCGCTGACGCTGAGGCCGTCAAGGCGATAGAAGCGACCACCAATCATGATGTCAAGGCTGTTGAATACTGGTTAAAGCAAACGCTTGCGGATAACAGCGAAGTCATCCGGGCCGCGGAATTCATCCATTTTGCCTGCACATCGGAGGATATCAACAATCTGTCGCATGGGTTGATGCTCAAACAGAGTCTGGCGCAGATCATGCTGCCGGCACTGGACAAGATTATCGCTAAACTGGTTGAACTGGCGCATCAATTGGCGGATGTGTCCATGCTTGCGCGCACGCACGGACAGCCGGCAACACCGACGACGCTCGGCAAGGAAATGGCCAACATTGCGTATCGCCTGCAGCGCGGCAGAAAACAATTGACGGATGTTGCCTTGCTGGGGAAGATCAATGGCGCGGTCGGCAATTACAACGCGCATTTATCGGCTTACCCCGATTTCGATTGGGAGCGTTTTGCACAGTCTTTAGTGGAATCGCTCGGACTGACATTCAACCCCTATACCACGCAGATTGAGCCGCACGATACCATTGCGGAACTGTTTGATGCTTATGCGCGTATCAATACCATTTTGCTGGATCTGAACCGCGATGTCTGGGGGTATA
>CAZTCY010000039.1:0-26081 GCA_964612715.1 uncultured Nitrosomonas sp.
CCTATTTTGTTCTGAAAACCCAGAATGTTAGGAATTGTAGGTCTGCCTACATCTGCATCAATCAATAAGACACGATGGTCCATTTCAGACGCAATACTCATCGCCAGATTAACAGCACAAAAGCTCTTACCTTCACCCGCCAATGCACTTGTAATCATTATTAGATTATTATTTTTTTTGGTAAACGCTTTAGTCAATAACGGCCTTTTAATAATCCTGAATTGTTCCGCCACCTGTGTTTTACCTTGATCGGGGGTTACAATACCCAACTGATTAAGCCGCTTCAGATCTATCGCGATATAATTTTTGGAGTCAGTATGAGCGCTTTCCACCTCAACATTATTAACCAAATTTTTTTGTAGATTTTTTATAGCCTCACTCTCGCGAGAAACGATATCTTTTGTATCAATAGCGGTGCTTTGCTTTCTTTCTGTTCTAACCTTATTAACTTTTTTACTGCTTGCTGCTTTTTCAAGCCTGGAAATTGCTTTTTCGATAATACTCATATTAATCCTTAAAGGTTAAATCAGAATAAATCATTGAATTCACACAAACAATTCGACTCAAAAAGGCAACGTATCAACTATCGTCCCCAGTTTTCTGAAATATAACAGTAACCCCACATACATCATTCCAAGACATAAAATAGAAACACTGAATATAAAAAGCCGCTGCATCCGTTGCATTCTTTGCTGGTCGGTCCATACCATTGGCACAGATCCTAGTACTGGAAGTCCGGTAATCTCACGCAAATTGCCTTGGCTGTAAAATGCCGGTCTGATCTGACTGATTATGAAAGCAATACCGACACCGACACCGAGTGCAATTAAAAACACAATCGAAAACATTAAGCGATGATTGGGTCCCACAGGCACATCAGGAACCTGGGGCGGATCAATAATTCTGAAAGACAGCAACCCTGAAGCGGAAGTCAATTCACCCGACATACGCGCTGAAATACGACGCTCCAGTAACTGTTCATAATTCGTCTTATTCACATTGTAATCACGATTGAGCTGCGTAAATTCTGCTTCAACACGCGGTATCGCATCACTCAGAGATTTTAAACGCTCATAACGGATCATATACTCTTCAACGCGAGCGGCCATTGAGGCAACAACCGCTTCCGCATCGGCCAAAGCAACATTAAGTTGCTGCAACATAGGACTGTAATTTCTGCCCGGATCTCTGGTAGCTGAAGAAAAGTTGCGTTTAGCCTCTTCTTTCTTCTGTTCCTCAAGTTGGACAATCAGCCGTTTCGTAGCGACAACGTCAGGATGCATCTCGGTATAATTCATGCGTAAAGAATCCAGACGTTCATTCAAATTACGAATTCTTGCATCAATCTCCGGATTGACTATCGATTCTTCTTCGACAGAAAAAGGTGACAAAACAAATACAGGTTCATCGCCACTGATCTGTTTTCTTATTGCGTCGCGGCCTTTCTCGGCTTCCTTCAACGCCAATTGGGCCTTTCTCATTTGATCTTCCGCTTCAAGCAATTGCGTATAGTAATCACCACCTTGTCCTGGCAGTAATCCGAGATTCTTCCTCTTAAATTCCGTTAATGCATTTTCAGCCGCAATCAACTTTTCTTCATATGCGGCAATTTGTTGATCGATAAACCGAAGCGCAGATGATGAATCGCCTCTTTTACTATCCAGGCCTTCTTCAACAAAAATCGTCAATAACGATTGAACAACATCCCTGGCCAGAAGCGGATTGTTATTATTGTAAGAAATTGTAAAAATATTATCCCCGGTTGTAGCGCCCAGTCTAATTTCTTTCATTAATTCCGCGACCATTTTGTCTCTTTCTTTTTCATCCACAACTTGAATATCCAGATCCACCATACGAACAACCCGTTCCACATTTGGACGGCTGATCAGCGTGCGCCCCATGATTGAAACCTGTTGCTGCATATCAGGTGAAACAGTCATTCCCGCCATAAGCGGTCTTATAATATTCTGGGTGTCAACATAAATCCTGGCCGAAGCTTCATAATTGTCCGGTAATTTAAGTACAAACCACCACCCGGCAATTGCGACCAGCCATGCCGTAATGATGGCTATCAGACGATATTTCCACGTTCCTTTGAAGTAAACATATAACTGAGCAATTAACTCATCCATAGAATTCTCGCTATCACTATCAAATTCAAAAATGAACCTCTTATCATGGAAATACTTTCAGAAATGTCTATCAAACTACCGCTGTCTGATCGATCAGGGGAATCACACCGGATACAATACATAACAATCATACTTTTACAATACAAATGCAAATCCAATTGATGAGCATCAGAAGAAGCTTTCCGGTATCACCAATATATCGCCCTGCTTCATTGGCACATTGGCAGAAATATCGCCGTCTCTGATCAAATCATTCAAACGGACACGGAATTGTCTCTGTTCGCCACCGATAACGCGAATAATGCTGGCGCGATTACCCGATGCGAAATCGGTTATACCCCCAACAGCAATCAAAACATCCATCAATGTCATATTTTCCCGATAGGGCAACGCCTGAGGCCGGGCCGCTTCCCCAACCACTCTGATCTGTTCACTATAGGGTCCCACAAATTCGGTGACAACGACAGTAACCACAGGCTCTTGGATATATTTGGATAATGTTTCTTCAATATCACGCGCAAGTTGTGTGGCTGTTTTTCCACTGGCGGGCAAATCTTCAACCAGAGGCGTTGTGATCTTCCCGTCAGGTCTAACGGGAACAGACATGGATATCTCAGGATTACGCCAGACAATAATATTGATATTATCTCCTGGCCCGATTAAATAGTCCCAGGAATCGACTTTCTTTTCATCATCAGTCAAGACCGGATAACTGGCACAACCACTCAACAACAAGAAAGCAGTGCTTATAAGAATAAACTGCTTCATATCATTCATATTCATCAAAAATGTTTTCACAAAAACTCCCTCTTCAACATTCTAGTCAAGCAAAATCCAATCCGCTTTTTCACAACAACATATTATCAGATATTAATACAGGAGCTTATTTTGATAGACTCAAAAAAGCCCGTAAATACCATTCATTTAATTAATGGATATACCTGTATGCAATAAAAATTCGCTCAAGATCGAAATATGCATTGAACTTCGCCTTTGACTTACAACTTCAATCAATAATCATGTAATCAGCCTTAAGCCACTCCCCTTAATTCTCAAATATTATTTAATAATCCATGTTAAAACAGAATCTCTCCATCACCGAAGAATGCCCGCCATGTAGTATATATCTTATACTTTTTCAAGCCGACTGACAGGATCGTTAATACATATCCGGAATCAACACGCCAAGCATCCGTGTCATAAAATCACTATCCTGGCACAATCAGATCGGATCACCTATGCCGGTGTATGCGGATATTCACATCCACCGCCTGACAAAACATAAACTTTGATATACCGGAATTCAATATCTTATTGTGCACGATTGCGCGGTAGCCTGAAGTGATATAAAACACATCGCCATACCGCCAAATATTGTATGCAAATCGAAATGACCAGCGTATGACAATCAGCATAATGGAAACCCATTATTTAAAACATGCGTTGATGGACAACCCGATGTGTTGCCATCGTTGTTGATGATACACTTGCACTGCTTTTCCAATTTCCTGTTTTATCGCGTGCGCAGCCTATCGCTTATCCTGAACACTGCTCTGGCATGTACCTTCATCCTGACGACACTGCCGGTTAGCGGGCAAACACCCGGTACGCGGGAAGCGACACCACTCAGCCCTATCAACGTCACGGCGACGCGCACCGAGCGACAGGCCAATGAAATTCCGAATGCGATGACGTATTTCGACCGTTATCCGCAACAACACTTTCAGCCCGGTGTGACGCTTGACGAGTTCGCACGCAGCACACCAGGCGTGTTTTTCCAGAATCAAGCCAACTTTACCCAGGATCTGCGCATCGCGATCCGCGGCTTCGGTGCGCGCTCGGCTTTCGGGGTGCGCGGAATACAAATGCGCGTTGACGGTATTCCGCAGACATTGCCGGACGGTCAGACACAGCTTGATTCAATTGATCCGGGCATGATCGAACACATGGAGATTGTACGCGGCCCACTGGCCTCTTTGTATGGCAATGCCTCCGGCGGCATGATCGGTATGGTAACGCTGGAAGCGCCACAGGAACGGTTTGTCGTCTCGCCGCGCCAGGTATTCGGCCAGTACGGTTTGTTCAAATCCGAATTGTTCGCCGGCGGACGGCATGAACGTTTTGATTATACCGTGTTTGGCTCGCACTTGCAGCAAAACGGCTGGCGCGGCCACAGCAATGTCGAAAATTACTTTACTCAGGCCAAACTGAACTTCAGGATGAGCGATGATTCGGATCTGATGCTGCTGTTCCGCAAATTCTATTCCCCTGAAGCCAGAGACCCTGGTGCGCTAACGCTGGCAGAAGTCCAAGTTGATCCGGGTCAGGCCGCGATCCGAAACAGGCAGTTCAATGCCGGTGAGGAAATCGATCAGGAACAGATGGGTATACGCTTTCGCAAAAAACCAACCGGCAATCAGGAATTCTCCGTCACCGCACATATGCTGCACCGTGATTTCCACAACCGGCTGCCGTTATTCGATGGTGGGCAGGTGCAGTTTGATCGTTACGTCGGCGGTATCTCCCTGCAATACATCAACGACCACCAGTTGTTCAACCGCCCTCACCGGTTGATCACCGGCGTCGACTACGGCATACAGAACGACGACCGGCAGCGGTTCAACAACGATTCGGGTCGGCGCGGCGCGCTGGTGCTGAACCAGATCGAGCAGGTGCAGAATATCGGGCCGTTTTTCCGCAGCGAATGGCGCGTACAGGACAAACTCGATCTTGTATTCGGCGGTCGCTGGGACTGGTTTCTGTTTGAAGTAAAAGATCATTACCGCGATGACGACAACCAGTCCGGCCGCAAAACGCTGTCGCAGGCCAGTGGCACGGCAGGTGTGGTATATCATCTGAACGACCGGCATCAGATTTACGCCAACATCGCATCAATCTTTGAAACCCCGACGACCACCGAACTCATCAACAATCCTTCGGGCAAAGGCGGTTTCAATCCCAACCTGGATCCGCAAACCTCATTAAGCCAGGAACTGGGCGTACGTGGCAATCTGAGCGGTTTTCAATACGAAACTGCGTTGTTTTACATTTATACCTGGAGTGAAATCCTGCCGTTTGAGCGGCCCGAGTTCCCTGGCCGTGCTTTTTTCCGCAATACCGGCCAATCCAGCCGCCTGGGTGTGGAAACCCGGCTCGCAACACCTGAGTGGAAAGGATTACGCGGCGAAGTCAGCTACACCTATTCCGATTTTGAGTTCGAGAAATATGCTGTTAATGATGTCAGTCTGAAAGGCAATATCTTTCCGGGTGTTCCCAGACACCGCTGGGAAGGCTTACTGCGTTATGCACATCCGCTCGGTTTCTTTGGGCAGTTTCATGTTCAGCGCGTTGGTGTTTTTTACGTCAACGACAGTAATACTGACATAAACAATGCGTATAACCTGGGACAGTTGTTATTGGGTTGGGGTACGCGGTACCGCTGGATGGATGGATCGGTTTTTTTCGGCATCAACAACCTGTTCGATGAACGCTACAACGCCAATACGCGTATCAATGCGGCATTTGGACGTTATTACGAACCCGGCGCACCGTTCAATGTTTTTGGCGGCTTACGGATTCGCATCACGCCATTTTAAACTGCGCTGATCGGTCAAACCTTGAGGCAGACATCCAACGGTGATACATTCTGATCGATTCCAATCAAAAATTCGAGGTATTAATCATGTTTTATCCACGCGCATCAAGAACTCGACTTAGAACAGCTCTGACAATCATACTGCTTTCGCTATGCAGCACGCTTATGACATCCAATGGGTATGCCCAACGCATACAAACCGCATTTGATGCCAAACTGCTCGCACGCGGCTTGTTTCATCCGTGGGGAATGGCATTTCTACCGGACGGCAGAATGCTGGTAACCGAACGTATCGGCCGCTTGCGTATTGTCACCCCTGACGGGCAGATTTCTGATCCCGTTAAGGGTGTACCTGCGGTTTTCAGCGAGCAGCAAGGCGGCCTGCTCGATGTGGCGCTTGACCCGAACTTTTCCGCCAACCGGCTGATTTATCTTTCGTATGCTGAACCTGCCGGTGCGGCTGCAAGCACTGCCGTCGCCCGAGCGGAACTTGCCGGCGATGCATTAAAGAATCTCAAGGTGATTTTCCGTCAGGAACCCAAAACCGTCGGTGCGCAACATTTCGGCTCGCGGCTGGTATTCGCGCCGGACGGCAATTTGTTCATCACGCTGGGCGATCGCGGCAATCAGATGGAAGAAGCGCAAAATACCACCAATCATATCGGCGCAATCATCCGCATCCGCCCGGACGGCTCGATCCCTGACGACAATCCGTTTGTCAAAGATCCGCAGGCAAAACCCGAAATCTGGTCGTACGGTCATCGCAGCGTTCAAGGCGCAGCGATTCATCCGGAAACCGGGGAACTATGGATTCATGAACACGGACCGCGTGGCGGCGATGAAATCAACATCCCTAAACCCGGAAAAAATTACGGCTGGCCTAATGCAAGTTACGGCGTACATTATTCCATGCTGCCCATCAAGGATGAACATGCCGAACAAGGTTATGAGGAACCGGTTTATTACTGGACGCCATCCGTCGCACCCTCCGGCATGCTGTTTTATACCGGCGGACTGTTTCCAGGCTGGCGGGGCAACCTGTTTGTCGGCACATTGGCCGGACAACACCTGATCAGAATGTCAACCAGTCACAATAAAGTTTTGAGCGAGGAACAGCTGCTGCAGAACACGCTGCGCTTTCGCGATGTGGAACAAGGGCCTGAAGGTGCCATTTATCTGTTGACAGACGAACCGGATGGCAAGATTCTTAAACTGGTTCCTGTTGAAAAATAATAGATGGACGTTGGGGATAGATTAACGCCATTTCGATCATTGCGAAGCATCTTGCAGCCGTATCAGATGACGGCATCCCAAGTGCTTTCCAATGCGCGAAATGGCGGTAAAAATTCCTGCTGACAACAAAAAACAGAAAACCGTATCCCAGAGATTTAAATATTTACAATCCGTATCTTACATCTGGCTCTGCAGCCAGTTTTGTAATCCGGTTTTCTGAATCAGATCAAGCTGGGTTTCGGCCCAATCGATATGTTCTTCAGTGTCCTCGAGAATATGTTCAAAAATCTCACGGGAAACGAAATCTTTCGCAGCTTCACAGGCGGCAATGGCAGCCGTCAATGTTTCGTGAGATGCGCGTTCCAGTCTCAGATCGCAGGTAATACACTCATCGGCTTTCTCGCCGATCATCAAACTGCCCAGATCCTGCAGATTCGGCAAACCTTCCAACAACAGAATACGCTCGATTAACGCATCCGCATGCTTCATCTCTTCGATGGATTCATCGTATTCATGCTTGCCCAGGCTCTCAAAGCCCCAGTTCTTAAACATCCGGGCATGTAAAAAATATTGATTGATTGCGGTCAATTCATGCTGCAACTGACGATTCAACCATTGGATAATCTCTGCGTTCCCTTTCATCATTTGTCTCCTTAGGCATCAGGCGAAATCACCGCTTGCTGAAAAGCAGTTGCACCTCAGCTTCCTCGACACTGCTCAGATAACGGCGTCCCGCATCTGTTCTGTTCCAATGTCAATATGCGTCAAATCAAACGCTTTTCAGCAACCAGCTAAACATGTTGTATCCTGCTCGGAAGTGTGCATAGCGGCTTTTTGCATACGCGCCTGATCAAGCACCGCTTTGGCTTGACAAGCACATATACCGCATTGCTCAGTCACACCAAGACCGCTTTTCAGGTCACGCATCCGTTCAGCGCCGTTATACACCGCCTCACGAATCGCACCGTCTGTTACTCCCTTGCAAATACATATATACATGATGACTGCCTTAGTCCTAAGTTTCAAGTGCCTTTTAATGCACCGCTCAAAATTTCTACTGCCTAAGAAATAAGATGAAGGTTAAATGATGATTAATTGTGTTAATGAGAATGATTCGTAATTATATTCAATTTTTAAAAGATTGCAAGTGAATTAGCACTGAAAATCTGACAGTATTCAACATAGCAGGAAAAAACTCTGTAAATAGGCGATAATTCCGCTCTAGCGGATAAAAATACCGCTATACAATAAGCCCGTCTATCGCCAACTTAATTACCCGGAAAATTCCAATAACCGATGAAAACAATTTACCTGGTTGCAGGCGCCCGCCCGAATTTTATGAAGATCGCGCCGATCGTTCGCGCGCTGGACGCAACAAAAACACTGTCCTATCGGATTATTCATACCGGTCAGCATTATGACCCGGAAATGAATGAAGTCTTTTTTGACGAACTCGGCATACCGCAGCCCGATATCTTTATGGGTGTAGGCGGCGGCTCTCATGCGCAACAAACCGCAAAAATCATGGTCGCATTCGAGGACTACTGTCTGAAAGACAGACCCGATGCCGTACTCGTCGTCGGTGATGTCAATTCCACACTGGCATGCTCAATCGTCGCCAAAAAACTGCATATTCCGGTGGCTCATGTCGAAGCCGGACTACGCAGCGGCGATACGCGCATGCCCGAAGAAATCAACCGCCTGGTCACCGACAGTATTTCCGACTGGTTTTTTGTCACCGAACCGAGCGGCTTACAGCATCTGAAACATGAAGGAAAGCCGGATAGTGCAATTTTTCATGTCGGCCATGTCATGGTGGATAATCTGCTTTATCAGGCTGAAAAACTCACGCATATGGATACCCGCAATTTAGCTACCGCATCTTTTAAAGCTGCGCAGCATGCCGCCGGGAAACGCTACGGTGTTATCACATTGCACCGTCCGAGCAATGTCGACGATGCCGGAACATTTTCCCGTATCGGTGGTGCACTCAAGGAAATCGCACAGGACCTGCCGCTTATTTTTCCGGTACACCCGCGCACCAGAAAAAATCTTGAGAAATTCTCCATCGACCTGGGCCCTGACATCACGCTGATCGGTCCGCAGGCTTATATGCCGTTCCTGCACTTATGGAAGGATGCCGCGGTTGTACTGACCGACAGCGGCGGTTTACAGGAAGAAACCACAGCACTCGGCGTCCCCTGTGTCACGCTGCGCGAAAACACCGAACGTCCGGTCACCATTGAAGAAGGCACAAACCTGCTGGCCGGCACCGATCCGGAGCGCATTGTCGCAGCAGTTCAGCATATCCTGCGCAATCCGGGCAAATCAGGCCGCCGTCCGGAATTGTGGGATGGCAAGGCAGCCGAACGCATTGTCAGCATTCTGGTAGCAGTACTCAATGCAACATAAAAACCACAATCAAAGTCGCATCCAAATACGCACAATGCAGACCTCGCAGTCGGTAACATTATGGAACAACTGTCATGCAAACATTAATCCCGGTTATTCTATCCGGCGGCTCAGGCACACGGCTCTGGCCGCTTTCGCGCGAAAAGCACCCCAAGCAATTATTATCACTGGTCAGTGACGACTCACTATTACAGGCGACAGTACGCCGCATGGATGGCCTCGGCGACATTGACGTCAAGGATCCGGTTGTCGTCTGCAATGAAGAATACCGCTTCGTCATCGCCGAACAGCTGCGTATCATGTCGCGCAACGGCACCATTCTGCTCGAACCCTGCGGTCGCAATACCGCGCCCGCATTGACTGTTGCCGCACTGGCCGCATTAAAGCAGAACGAGGATCCGATTTTGCTGGTCATGCCGTCCGATCATGTCATCATCGATCTCGAGGTCTTCAAAACGGCTGTCTTACACGGCATACAACTCGCAATACAGAATCATATCGTCACCTTCGGCATCACGCCGGACAAACCGGAAACGGGCTACGGCTATATCCAGACCGGCGACAAGATGGATCAGAACGCCTACCGTATCGCCTGTTTCGTCGAAAAACCGAGCAAGGAAACCGCCCAGGCTTATCTCGACGCCGGATCGTTCCTGTGGAACAGCGGCCTTTTCCTGATGCATGCGTCAGTCTGGCTGCAAGCCATCGAACTGTGCCATCCGGAAATTCTTGTTGCGTGCCGCACGGCATGGAACAGTGGATCTGTCGATGGCGATTTCACCCGCCTGGAAAAAAACGCCTTCGAACAATGCACCGGCATTTCCATTGACTATGCAGTAATGGAACACATCGCTCAGGGTGAAAACCTGCAACTGCCACAGGGTGCGGTCATTCCACTCGCCGCAGGCTGGTCCGATGTCGGCGCATGGGATTCATTATGGCATGTCCTGCCCAAGGATCAGGCCGGCAATGTCGCACAGGGTGATGTACTGCTGTACGAATGCAGCAACACGCTGGCGATTTCCGAAAGCCGCCTGGTCACCTGCGTCGGCGTTCAGGACATGATCGTCGTGGAAACACCTGACGCCATCCTGGTTTCGCATAAGGACAAAACGCAGGACGTCAAAAAAATCGTCGACAGCCTCAAGGAAACAGGACGTTCCGAGAGCCATCTGCACCGCAAGGTTTTCCGTCCCTGGGGATGGTACGACAGCATTGACTCCGGCGAACGTTTCCAGGTCAAGCGCATCGTCGTCAAACCCGGCGCATCCCTGTCCCTGCAAATGCACCATCACCGTGCGGAGCACTGGATCGTTGTGCGCGGCACCGCACGCGTCACGCGTGACGACAACAGCTATCTGGTCACCGAAAACGAATCCACCTACATCCCCATCGGCACCCGGCACCGCCTGGAAAATCCCGGCCGCGTACCGCTCGAAATGATCGAAGTGCAATCCGGTTCCTACCTGGGCGAGGATGACATCGTACGCTTTGAGGATGTTTATGGGCGGGATAAATAGCTGGCTTGCTTTTGAGTATTCGCTTTTATATTACAGCACCAACTCACTCCAGTATCCCGATCCGCTCGCGTGTCGTCCCGCGTTCACCCAGGCGGATAATTTTAAGCACTACCGAAAGTGTGAAACCCGGATGCAGGATAACATCGGAAAACCGCGCAAACATCGCGTCTTTTTCAGCAATCGCCACGCTGCGCGAGGGCCCGGTCAATGGCGACAGTTCTTCAGCGAATGACCACGCGGCATCGCGCGCTTTTTCCATGCTGAAATTAATAATAGATTCCCGCACATTGCCGAGGTAACGGTTCAGAATACCGAGGACTGGCCAGATTTCGGCGAGCTCGGCCTGCACGCCGCCCACCAGACTGGCAAGCACCGCGTTGATTTTATTGAAGTCGCCCTTGAGGTTTTTCAACTGATCAGGCGGCACCGTTTCTGCGGCGGCAATGCCAAGATCGAGATTGATATGCGCGTTCATGCCCATCAGCAAATGCTGCAGCACGATCGGCCACCAGCGTTCGGTGGCGTCGAATGCACGCACCCAGGATTGCGTCGGCGTCAACCCGGTCTGATATTGATAGCAGGCGTGGATATAGCGGTTAGCGAAGATCACATCGAGGCGTTCCATGCGCGGGCCGTCGTCAAAATGCCCTTCCACTATGCCTTTTTTGACCTGTATCGTGACTTTGCGGTACAGTGCGGCGAAGTAGCCCATGCGTGAATCGTTTTCCTTGGACCATTCGACGATGGCGGCCAACTGGTTGATCACGTCATCAATAGTGCTGGCAGGTGTTGCAATCGAAGCAGGAAAGTCCGGATCAGACATCATTGTTCTCCTCTCTCAAAGCGATTCTGTACTGAAAATATTACCGATTAATAACCTTACTAATAACATAACGGAATTTACCTGATTTTTCGGCGGGTATCCCGGCAACCTGCGCAATGACGATATTCACCGTATCACCCAGCCGCGCCTTGAATGCCTGTTCGATATGTTTCAACAGTGATGCTTCCAGGCGTGTTTTGCTGACCAGCAGGATATGCGTTTCATCCAGACTTTCCTGAACGATCTTGAATGCTTCGATCTGCGGCAAATCGCGCAGAATGTAAATCAGCGCGAGGCCATGCATGACGGTGCCGTCCTGCGCAACAATGAAATCGGTGCTGCGCCCCTGGATCTCCCGGATCAGCGGCAGGCCGCGCCCGCAACTGCACGGCTGATCGTGCAGAATGGCCATATCGCCGGTCTGATAGCGGATGAACGGAAAATCATGCGTCGCCAGGTGAGTAACGGTGATTTCCCCGGATTCTCCGGGCGGCAATGGATTACCCTGCGTATCGATGATCTCGACGATGATGTCTTCGGCGGTAATATGCATACCGCCATGCGGACACTCATGCGCAATAAAACCGGCGTCACGCCCGCCGTAGCCGTTGGCGACAGGGCAATTAAACACTGCGCTGATCTGCTGGCGCTGATCGTCGTACAAGCGTTCGGACGTCACAAACGCCACCTGTATGCCCAGATCATCCATACGCACACCCTGTGCTTTGGCATGGCGCGCGATATGCGACAGCGCGGAAGGATAGCCGAACAGCATTTTCGGACGCATCGCGCGAATTTCGGCCAGAAAACCGTCGAGCTTCTGCCCGGACATTTCGAACGCCGGCAACAGTTTAGTGCGCAGTATCCGGTCGCGCAGATTGCGCAGACGATCCTGCGTGCCAAGTTCGATCGGCGAACCCCAGATGACGATCTCCGGATCGCCGATATCTACGCCCCACCACCGCGTCGCGCGCCATTTGGCGGCAATATCATGGCTTTTGCGTCTTTTTCCGATAAAAAACACCAGCGGCTCACCGCTGGAACCACCGGTGTTGTAGCGCGCCAGATGCTGCGCATGATCGGATTTCAGGATATCGGTATAGGCTCTGATCAACGGCTTGTTTAACAATGGAATCCGCACAAGATCCGATAACGACCGTACCTCGGCGGCATCCAGTCCGATTTTCGCAAATAACTGCCGGTAATAAGGCACATGCGCCTGTGCATGCGTCAGCAAATCGCGCAGTTTTTCCAGTTGGAAATCCCACAGCTGCTGCGGATCCCACCATTGCGATGCCTCCAGCTGTTTGCGCAACGCCACGCTGGTATGTTTTTTCAGGGCTTCGTGCACAGGAAAGAAAAAACCGGAAACCCACGCGGTATACAGGCTTCTGGATTGTGTCGGTTTTTCCGGCGGTTTTGGCATCATGATCCTATGAACGCGAATGGCGTTCCAGTGTGTGTTGATAAACGGCGAACAACTGCTGTTTCACCGCATTCCAGGTATAGCGCTCAAGCGAAGCCAATCCGTTATTGCGCAACTTTGCGTACAAATCAGGGTTATGCAGGAGGTGCAGGATAGCTTCGGCGATTGCGGCGGGATCTTTTTTCGGCACCAGCAGCGCGGTTCTGCCATGTTCCACCAGATAGGGAATACCACCCGCATCGGTACTGACCACGGGAACACCGCTGGCCAGTGCTTCGAGGATCGAAATCGGCATATTGTCCACCAGACTGGTGTTGATCATCAGATCCGCGCTCCGGTACAGCGCGGCTATCGCATCGTTATCGATACGTCCGGCAAATCGAACCGCATCCTGCACACCCAGTTCGCTGACGAGATTTTCCAGCATCGGCTTTTCAGGCCCGGTACCGGCAACGGTCAGCCGCGCATTGCGACAGTTTTTTTGTACGATTGCAAAAGCACGTATTGCGGTGGCATTGTCGTAAATGGCTTCGAGGTTGCGGGTAACCGCAATATGCGGACAATCACTGCGGCTATGCCTGTCTTCGGATGAAGCGGCAGTAAACCGGCTTAAATCGATAATATTGGGCACGATTTTTGCCGTGTAACCGTGTTGACCAAATACCGCCTCGAGAAAACCGGATGGAACGATAATCGTATCGGTGATATCGAGGCTCGGCTTCACCCAGAACCAGGATTTCCGGAAAAAAGCTCCCGCTTCGCCGCCACGGTAATTCACGATCACTGGTATTTTCCTGAATCGCGCAATCCAGATGGCGGGTGCGGCAAACAAATGCCACGACCAGCCGGAATTTGCCATGATATGAAACAATTGCACTTTTCCTGCGGTACGCCAGAGTCGGCAGAGATAAGGCAACAGCCTGACAGCAGCGCGCAGCCCTGTTATTTTTCCAGTCCACGCAGGCCGGTATGCAGCGTTTGTCTGCACCCATTCAACATGCACGCCTTCCTGCTCGAGAAGATTCCCCAGTTGCCGGGTCTGATTAGCCATTCCGCCATAAGGCGGCGGCAATGGGCCGACGAGTCCGATGCGCGTTATTTGCATTTTCTCCCTGGCACACCGCGATCAATAAAACAATTACACATTTTGGTATTTTGTTATTTAAATATCGTTCCGCCGCTTTTTACATCTGATTATAAGGTATCCATTTCACGCTGACACAGCTCAAATGCATGCAAAATTCATTTTCTACGCGCGCGGCCTGAAATAGTGCTGATTGTCATAATAACCCCTGCACGCATTCGCTTCCGTCCACCCCGGATAACCCAGGACTGGAATGGGCGAGAAATCGGCATTGGAGGATAGCCGGTGCAACAGCAAATCGGCCAGCCATCGATCAACGGCTTGCAATTGCTCAGTCAGCGGCTTTTGCAGAAATGCTTCTTCCGCATTGAAAAAGACACCCTTCCCGGTCATACCGACATAGGGTCTGAGTGCTTTCTCATACAGGGCATGGCCGAACAGGATAAAACGCATGGAAGTCAGAACTGATGCTCTATGTTGCCAGAACACCGTTTTCCACTCACGTTGCTGGAGTAATGTTATCAATTCAGGCTGACTGCTCAATACAATCACACCCGATTCATCAAAGAGTGTCGCTGCATCCCTTAACGGGCCGCGCACTTTGTTTTTATGCTGCATTGCCTGGTTCAGCGACTGAACGTGAATTTGATTCAGTGCCGCTTTGGCTTTTGGGAAAGTTAACCATACCAGCGCATTAAAAAAATCATGCCAGTTTTCCGGGCGCGTCGGTACTGTTCCAGTCAAATGAATGCTGCGTTCATACGGTAGGACAGAAGAATGATCGTTTGCAGAATCAGCGTTTTCATTCACCTGAGGCGCAAACTGGATCGGCATTCCCGAAAATGTCGCAATATCGGTGGAAATCCGCTGTCTGAGCGTGTTCAGATCCTGAGATGTCGGCCAGGTGTTAAACGCCGAAATAAACGCTGACAGCGGTAAAAAAGGCTCAAAAATCGATGATCGTGTAAAAAAACGGGCGTCCCATTCCGTCTTCTTCACTGCGCATCAAGCTCTTTTATCGTCTTGAGCTGCGTTGCGAGTACGATACCGATGAGCGTGATCACCGCAGCAATCGTGCCAACCGTATCGAAATTCACGATTTTCCCCTGCACGGTCATCACCATCAGATAACCCGCCATGAGCGACCCCAGACCGGCAGAAAATTGCTGTATCGACATGTGGAACGTCAAAAAACTGCCGCGCAGATGCGGTCTCACGCTGGCGGTAATCAGCGCCATTAACGGAATAATCCGCCCGGTTACCAGTACCATGAACAGCGTCGTTGCCGTCAACGCCAGATAAAGCGAGGCTTCCGAAATATGCGTCACCCATAAAACGGGTACGATCGACAATACCGCAAGAACACAGAACATCAGCCTTTGGCCATAGCTGTCAGTAAACCGGCCGATCAGGTGTGCGGTAAAGAAACTGAATAATCCGCCAAAAAAGTAAAGATAAGGCAATTCGGTTTCCTGCATACCGATATTAATCACCATGTAAACGCTGATAAAAGGTATCACCAGGTAGCCTGAAAACATCAGCAGTGCGATCAATAGAAAAGCAAAAACATGATTGCGGTTCAGAAAAATGCTGTTGAAGTGAAGCTGCAAACGGCGGATGCCATGATGATGCGCAACAGACTTATGCGGTTTTATCTTCGGCAATATCCGGTAAGCACGCAGCGCGATTAAAAATCCCAGGACAGTCAGCACAATAAACGGCAGACGCCAGTTGACCATATTCACCAGCAATAATCCGATCGGCATACCGGCAACTGCGGCAAATGGAAAAGCCGACATCACCGTGCCCATCGCTTTGCCACGCCGGGATTCCGGAATGAGATCGGCAATAATCGAAAAAATGGTCGCGCTGAGCAGTCCGCCGAACATGCCCGCGACAGCCCGGCCGCATAATAATGTCTGATAATCGGTGGAAAGCGCACACAACAGCGTCGCGATTGAAAAACCGGCACAAAAACAAATTAATGCATGTTTACGATCAAAACGATCAATCACAAACGCCATAATGAAACTGCACATCGCCGCGCTGAATGTGTATACCGTCACCAGAAATCCGAATTGTTGCGGTGTAATACCAAAGCGTCTGAAAAACTCGGGCCCCAGCGGCATGATCATCATGAAGTCGAGAATATGCACAAACTGAATCGCGGTCAATACCAGCAGCACAGGCCATTCGTGCACGGTTTCCGTATCGGGTAAGACACCACAATCAATGATTTCTGAACCAATGCCGGGTTCCAATTCATGGCCGGGATCGACGGGCGGCGTTTTACCGGACTGATGCATTCACGACGACCTCAATATTGATTGAAATAACCGACCGGAAAAACCTATTGAAGAAACGGTGTTTATCCGCAAAACAAAACCCAAATATGTGTACACGATAAACGATTAATTACGGTAAAGAATGAACGGTGCGACAGATTGGCTCAAACCGGAAAATCAATGCGCCGGCTGTCCGCATCCTAAAGTCAACCGTACAGGAATTACCTCATCAGACTGATCAAAACAAGCTGCAGCAGAAGAAACGCCATGCCAAACGCCAGCCAGGTCTTGCCCACTTTCCGGGCTGCCGGATCGGTTTTCCTGAGGTAGGTAAATCCCATGATAATACCGATAATCGGAAACAATAAAGAACCTGAAATAATGACCAGATTCAACAGGCTGGAAACAGCCGGCTTTTCATCCGCTGGTGCATCAGACTGCATATCGATATGGGTTATGCGCGGATAAGGTGGTGCAGTGCCCAGCTGCAACGGTTCTCCGCACTGTATGCAATGTTCCGCCTGTTCAATATTTTCCGTTCCACACTTAGGGCAAAGCATATTCAAATCCTCAAAAGCGATCGTTCAATCATTGATTTTCTTAAAATGGCATCGAATAGTTTTCAATCAACCGATACTTTAACCCATTATCAGGATCTCTTAAAAAGAATATACTGTTTTTTCAGGCTTGGCGGTTGTTTCCATATCCGGCAAACTGTTCACAACGACTGCGTCACGGCACTATCGTAAACGATACCGAACTGTGATAGGTTTGATCATAGTGCTGATCCAGATCATCGACGGCAAACGTAATTGTATAGTCACCGGTAGGAAGATTGAACGCCGGGCTTTCAAAAATGGTCATTACCGGCAAATCGATCAGAGGACCGCCGTGCACGCGTATCGGCGTATCTGAACGCACAAACCGCAATTGATCATCAAGCCAGTAATCACCAGACGGGGTTACCGCTTTTACCCAATAATCCGCCTGCCTGCCCGCATATTGTCCCGGCGCCAGAGCTACTGTCAGCGACAGCAACGCCGCAGACGGCAATTCGATACCGCCGCCCGATTGATTATTCACCCAGATTGAAACTGCCGGCTGATCAGGAACAGAAGGTGTCAATTCCGGATTAAAAAACCAGTCAAAACCGGAATTAAACAGTATACGCCCGGCCTGAACAACAATATGGTTATCACCGCGCGCGAGAAAAGAACCGGTAATCCAGCATGCGGAAAAAGAAACCGCACCGCCAAAATCTACAACAATATCAGCATTCTCGGTAAAACCGACATACTGCAGAACAGGCCTATAATCATCGGAGGTGTCCTGCAGTCCATCCAGACCGCTCATCGCGATACGCAACATGGCAATATCATCCGCAACCAGCGTGCGCCGCGCTTCGCCGGGAAAAATACCTTGCTGCATAACCGCCTCGCTCTCAGGCAACCCCAGCAGAAGCGAGAATGCACGATCAGCATTCGCAGCAAAAAGATGCCCCGGAGGCAAGTCTGCAAGATCCTGGCTATACGTTGTTCTGTCGACAATCTCCGGCAACACGAAGGGATTGTTATTCTCTTTGTTGAACCAGTGCAGATTAACATCATCACCACGCAGGTCATCGCCGGAACCAATGACGCCATCGACGCCACGATTCAAATCAAACCGGTTGTTATTGCCGCGCGTGGCGCGGGTAAAATTTTTGTTATCGCCGCCGAGTCCCGATTCACTCGCCAGATTAGGATGTCCGAGCCCTATGCAATGTCCCAATTCGTGCAGCACAACCGATTCGAAATCAAACATATGCTGCGGCACCATTGCTTCATCAAACCGGACATTGCCCACAGTCGGCACCCGTTGATTCCATGTATTGATCGCATTCTGAACGGATACTTCCATATCAACCGCAAACGGTGACAAGGGCGCAATGCCGACAGTAACCACCAGTTCTCCGCCTTGTCCGTTATAACCCGGCGGATGCGTGATGACATCAATGCCATTGGATTCGTCTGCAAACTCAAATACCCCGGCATTTGCCGCCAAAACCCAAAATACCAGACCGGACAGAAACCCCGGATAACTATTTTTCATCTCTACGTTGTACTGTTCAAACCAAGGATAAATGCATTAAAAAAGTGTCTTATGATCGCGTGAATCGACACTTACAGCCCAAAAACCGCACTGTAGCATACGTTTAGTTTGACGCTACACAAAAAATAACACCACAAGCATGTGTTATTATGAAGTTGTTCGGTATTCCTTGAGGAGGAGTCACCATGCATAAACTACAACGTCAACTGCAAACGGACCATTCTCATCTACAGCGTTTGCTCAATTATCTGAGTCATGAAATCGACTGTTATGATTTTGACAGCAAGCGCACTGCAGACCTGACTATCATTCTGAGCGCACTGGATTATGTGAATGTTTATCCGGACAAATGGCATCATCCGGCGGAAGATATCATTTTCGGCAGGCTGATCAAAAAAAAAGTCAAAGAAAGTGATTTAATCCAGACACTCAAAGACGAACATCAGGCAATAGCTCAGGAAACCCATAAAATACAAGAGCTGTTCAATAATGTTGCAGGCGATTGTATCGTACCGGCCAGTGAAATACTGGCTACAGCACGCCGTTTCATCTCACTGCAAAGACAGCATATTGAAAAAGAAAGCGAATATATTTACCCGCTCATGGATACAGCGCTTTCCGATAAAGACTGGGACGACATTGAAAAGGAAATCACCCTGCAAAGCGACCCGCTTTTCGGTGCCGTTTCAAAAAAAGAGTACGATCATTTGTATCGCTACATCCTTGATCTGGAAAAAAGCAAGAATGAATAAATCAACTTACACTTTCCAGTCTTGGCGCACATTAAAATGCCGTCATCACCAAGAACCTGTTCAAGATTTCGATCAAGGAATGTAGTGTTGAACAGGTTCTAAGAATGTCAGCCAGACAATACCGGCTGACACTTCAGCGTGATTATTCAAACAACGCGTACAACTTGCCAAAAAGCGCATCGATAACAGGCTGAAACGGCCCAAGAAAATTCTCCAGCTGCATCATGCCGACGAGCAGGATTAACAACCCTCCGGCGACAAGACCATAACGAATGCCTGTCGTAAAATTTGCCGATGCCGGTGCGCGGGTATAGGTGTCATTGGAAAAAGACAAGAATATTCTGAGAATACCCAGCACGATACCGGCGCCTAGGCTGCCCAGAAACAAATGCAGCGAACAAAGCAAACGCGCGCCCAATGTTTCGTCCGCAAACGCAATACTGGAGAAACGCAGGCAAATGATAATAACCATCAAAATGATCAGAGAATTCCAGAATCCGCCAAACTTCGCCCTAAATTCACTTTCCATATTCATAAAAACTGCCTCCCTTAATCAAATGTTGTTAGAAAATATGCATCACGCATCAAAGTCCGGTTTTTCAAAATCCATCATTCCGTCTATTTCCCGGCTGAGAGAAATTTAATGCCGAATTTTGAAGCACCATGAGAACCTGACTACGCCTTGTCTGCGCTCTGACACTGTGATTGAAAATGGAAGTCAGATGGTAACATGTTACGTTATTCACGTATGTGAATTAAAAGTGAATTAAAATTAACAAAGAACGTTTCCGGCGGTTTTATTTATTATTAGTACAACTACACATCGTTACTGGAAAAATCAATGTCCCATCTCTTAAGCGCCATTTCCAATGCAATACGCGATCTGCTCAAATTTAAAATGATCTGGATCATGATCTGGCCTATCCTGGCGGCAGGCCTGTTCTGGCTGTCGATCGGCTGGATATTTCGGGACAGTTTTTCTGAATTAATGTACCTGGGTTTTGCCGAATTCGGCATCCGGGAATGGCTGGAAGGTCAGGCACCGGGCTGGTTGGCTTACGGCATCCAATGGTTTTTGATCATGCTTATTTTTATACCGTTAGTGATCATCACGACCTTGATCATCACCGCAATATTTTCGATGCCCGCATTGATCAATTATGTTGCAAAACGGCACTACCCCGGCCTTAAACGCGAAAGCGGCGGTACAATTCTGGGCGGCATCATGAATGTATTCTATGCGCTGCTGATCTACTTGGCGATCTGGATCGTCACCTTGCCATTATGGGCACTGGGCATCGGCATTGTTGTGCCTTTGATTGCCGCCGCCTATTTGAACCAGCAACTCTTCCGCTACGATGCGCTATCCGAGCACGCCAGCCCTGATGAAATCAAGCAGTTACTGGCAATGAACAGATTCTCACTGTGGAACCTGGGATTGCTGACCGGTTTTCTGCAATATATTCCGATCATTAATTTTTTCGCGCCGGCACTCACCGCTCTGGCCTTCATTCACTACGAGCTGGCACGCCTTGAAAAAAAACGTGAACAAACACAGGCAATGACGAATAGCGGTGCATAAATCCGCTACTCAAACAGTTCATCCGCCTGCAGGATTTTTAACGCTTCGCGGGCACATACTTCATCAAACTTGATACCGGGCGCCCCACCGACACCGATACCGCCGACAATCTCACCATTCAATTTAATTGGGAGTCCGCCGCCCAATAAAAGAATGCTGTCATTGATATGCGCCAGACTGTGCAGATCGGGATTCTTAACCAGCAACTCGGCATAGCGTTGTGTCGGTCCGCGCAAACTGTTTGCCGTATAAGCCTTGCGGCGGCTGCTGTCGAGCGTATGCGGCCCGGCACCATCGGCTCTTAACTGGGCCACGATCAATCCGGCGCTGTCAACAATGGCGGCACTGACTTTAAAACCATCCTGCTCACATTGCCTGACTGCCGCCATCGCTGCTTTTGCAGCCAGATCCATGGTCAGCTTTTTCGGGCTGGCCTGTTCTTTGGAAAAAACGGCGCCGGCAAACAAACTGAAAACCAGCGTCATGCATAATAAAACTGTACAACGTCTTTTTGTCGCGTTCATCATGTCGTTTCCTTCATAAAATTAACCGGATGACTGTACTTATGGACAAATCACCCCGGCATAACAATCCACAAAAAATAAAACTACCGTACAAAACGGCTCGCCCCCGCATTACGGCTGCGTTGACTCGCCCATAATCCATCCGATAACCGCAAACAACCGGCATTGGAATTCAGCACCGTAAGACCTTTACTCGTTTTCAACGCGTATCAGTAAAACAGGCACCGTTGACACGCGCAGCACCCCTTCAGCAATACTGCCGAGCAACAGGCGACTAAATCCTGAGCGGCCATGTGTACCGATGATAATCAGATCGGCAGACCAGTGATCCGCTTCTTCGACAATCACATGCGCCACGCGGCGGCCACCGGCTTCGAGCAGTTTTTCCGTGACGTCCACGCCGGCCTGCCGAACCCAGGCCGCCGCCTTATCCAGCATTCTCCATGCACTGTCTTTGGCAGACTGCATGAGTTCAGCGTAATTGACATAGTTTTCCGTATCGAAATAACGCATATCTTCAAGCACATGCACGAGCATGAGCTGCGCGTGATGAAACTGCGCGAATCTGATTGCTTCCTGCAACGCGCGTTCCGAATTCGGACTGCCGTCAATCGGAACAAGAATACGCTGATACATGATCATTCCCTCCATAATTAACCTTTAATACACACTTTAGGCCGCAGAAAAGCAACCCGCCGGGCAAGACCGGCCCGTTTGGTGGCTTCCGCCACTTGATCAACATCCTTGTATGCGGCAGGCGCTTCCTCCGCATGCATAGTGCTGCGCAGGCACCGTATGCCACAGGAAATATCAAAACCGACACCGCCCTATTCCGCATCGAAAGCCGCGACGACGCCAATCGGAAGACCGTAACCCCAGTGCGCATCCGGCATTGTCATTGCGGCTCCAACCAAGCCAGGCAGGCGCGCGATCGACCGTGATTTCATCACGAACCTGTACGGCATCCAGCTGGGTCATAATAGCAAATACGGCCTGCGCGGCAGCTTCAAATGCCTGCTCCACCGTCTTCCCATGCCCGATCACACCGACATCGGCATCATGCTCAAAATACGAAAAACGCATATCCCTGCATCACTCAATTGACTCTCCCGAATAACGATCATACCGCACAATAAAACTTTGCAGCCATTATTACGCCGATGTTAAACACGGGTTTCCGTGGCAATGCGCGCTTCAGTGAGATATTGAACAGGCTCTAAGATCGCTCCGGAAAACCCGGAGCAACACGAGAAGTACCCGCAAAAAAAGCATATAATGACATTCTTTCATTATCATATACACTATGACTTCTGTTTTCACCACCCTACAACCAGATTAATCCCCGCATTAATCCGCATTCGGAATGATACGTTCAATTTTTCTTCCCGATGACACATGATTCCACCCCTGCTTTACACCGCAGTCATCGGAAAAGTCTTTAAAAACCGCTCGATTCCATATATCCCGGAACCACAGCCATGACACCTCAAACCGACGAAACCTATGCAGCCATTGACTTAGGCTCTAACAGTTTTCACATGATCGTCGCCCAGTATGCCGACGACCGATTACAAGTCATTGACCGGATCAAAGAAATGGTCAGACTCGCTTCCGGGCTCAATGAACAGCATGAATTATCCGAAGCATCCATACAACTGGCGCTGGCATGCCTGCAGCGCTTCGGGCAACGTATCCAGGAAATTCCCAAGGCCAACATTCGCGCCGTCGGTACCAATACACTGCGCCAGGCACGCAATGGCGATTTTTTCCTGTCAAGAGCCGAAACCGCGCTGGATCACCCGATTGAAATTATTGCCGGACAGGAAGAAGCGCGCCTAATTTACCAGGGTGTGGCGCATACCAATTATGATGAAATCAACAAGCGGCTCGTGATCGATATCGGCGGCGGCAGCACCGAATTGATCATCGGGCGCGGCTATGACACTTTCAGCATGGACAGTCTGTACATGGGCTGCGTCAATATGGGCCAGCGTTTTTTCGACGATGGTAAAATCAAAGCCAAAAGAATCAGCAAGTGCGTGCTGTATGCCAGACAGGAACTGGAATCCATCGAAGCCGTCTACAAAAAAACCGGATGGGATCTCGCGCTGGGCACATCAGGAACCATCACCGCCATCCGCGACGTCGTTCAGGCGCAAGGCTGGTGCGAGAACGGCATTACCGCCGGCGCACTGTCAAAACTGGTAGATACACTGATTACCATAGGCGACAGCAAAGCAATTGCATTTGAGGGCTTGTCGGAACACCGGAAACCGGTGTTTGCCAGTGGCATTGCCGTGCTGCTCGGCATTTTCGATGCGCTGAATCTGGATAGAATCAGCGTATCCGACGGCGCGCTGCGTGAAGGCCTGTTGTTTGATCTGATCGGACGGACGCACAATGAGGATATTCGCGACAAAACGATTACCGATGTCTGCCACCGGTATGGCATCGACATGGAACAAGCCCATCGCGTCAAAGCAACTGCGGAAAGTTTTTTTCATCAGTCCTGTGCGGAATGGCAGTTAAACGAAAAAGACGATTTGAAATTATTGCAATGGGGCGCTTTAATCCATGAAATAGGCTTGTCCATCGCGCATGCCCAGCATCACCACCATGGCGATTATCTGGTCACGTATTCCGATCTGGCCGGTTTTTCCCGCCAGGAACAAAACAAACTCGCAAAACTGATCCGCTGTCACCGCAGAAAGTTTCCACTGGACGAGTTCGGCACAATCCCCGCGACCGCACGGTTAACCATCATCCGGCTCAGTATTTTACTCAGACTCGCTGTGGTGCTGCATAGAAGCCGCTCCAACACCACCTTACCCGCGATCGGCATTCAAACACAAATGAACAGAATCCGCCTGCACTTCCCGTCAGACTGGTTTGTCAGCCATCCACTCACACTGGCGGACCTGCAAACCGAACAAGACTATCTGCAGGCAGCCGGTTTCAAGCTGACATTTTAATGCGGCAAACCACAGTAATGATCCAGAATATGCAACTGCGCCGCGCGCGGCTTCTGTCCTGCCGCTGCTTTGGCGCGCCGGTATGAACCGTCGCTTTGCAGCACCCAGGCCTGCGTGTTATCCGCAAGATAGCTCAACAGACCATAGGCGATCACCGAATCGCTGGTACGTTTTTCTTCAATCGGAAAACAAACTTCCACGCGATAATGCAGATTACGCGTCATCCAGTCAGCGCTGGAACACAAGACCAATCCTTCGCCGCCATGATGGAAATAGTACACACGCGTATGCTCCAGAAACCGGCCTACGATGGAACGTACCTGGATATTGTCGGAAACACCCTTGACGCCGGGACGCAAACAGCAGATACCGCGGATAATCAGATCGATTTTCACGCCGGCCTGCGAAGCCCGGTAGAGCGCCATAATAATTTCCGGATCAACCAAGGCATTCATTTTGGCGACAATCCACGCTTTTTTCCCCTCATTGGCCGCCCTGATCTCGTTATCAATATAACTGAGTATGCCTTTATGCAGTGTAAAAGGCGATTGCAGCAGCTTTTTCAATTTACCGGCCCGCCCCAGCCCGGTGAGCTGAAGAAAAAGCTTGTTGACATCTTCACCAATGGCTTTGTCACAGGTCAGCAAACCATAATCCGTATATAAGCGCGCGGTTCTCGCGTGATAATTACCCGTGCCCAGATGAACGTAACGGCGCAAGGTACGGCTTTCCCGCCGGACAACCAGAATCATTTTGGCATGCGTCTTATAGCCCACCACACCATAAACCACATGTGCCCCGACTTTCTGCAACTCATTCGCCAGCTCGATATTGGCTTCCTCATCGAACCTTGCACGCAATTCGATCACCACGGTGACTTCCTTGCCGGCCCGGGCAGCGACCTTTAACGCTTCGACCACTGCCGAGTCGGCACCGGTGCGATAAAGCGTCTGTTTGATCGACAAAACATTCGGATCATTCGCCGCCTGCCGCAGAAAGTCGATGACCGGCGCGAACGACTGAAAAGGATGATGCAGCAAAATATCGCCATTGTGCAACGCTTCAAAAATATTGGTATTCTTGAGCAAACGGTTAGGAATATTGGGTGTAAAGCCGGCGAATTTCAGTTCGGGACGATCGACCAGATCACAAATGGCCAACAACCGCCCAAGATTCACCGGTCCGGAAACACGGTACAAATCGGCTTTCTGCAACTCAAATTTCTGCAACAGAAAATCGCTTAAATGATCAGGACAGTTATCGGCGACTTCCAGCCGCACCGCGTTACTGAATTTACGTGAAGGTAGTTCCCCTTCAAGCGCACGCAACAGGTCATCCACTTCCTCGTCGTCAATCAACAGGTCGCTATCGCGCGTCACTTTGAATTGATAGCACCCCAGTACATTCATGCCCGGGAAAAGATCCTTCACATGCGCATGAATAATGGAAGACAGCAGCACAAAGTCATGATTGCCGTTACTGTGATTTGCCGGTATCTGAACCACGCGGGGCAACGAGCGCGGTGCCTGTACGATCGCCAGCCCCGAATCCCGCCCGAAAGCATCCTTGCCTTCCAGAGAAACGATGAAATACAGATTTTTATTCAGCACGCGTGGAAACGGATGCGCCGGATCGAGTCCGATCGGACTC
>CAZTCY010000040.1:0-26018 GCA_964612715.1 uncultured Nitrosomonas sp.
CTTACGGCTGTTCGCTGCGCTTTGCTTGCGTCGTTCAATTTTGCCTTGCACTGTATCCCTTGATCGAGATCTTGAACAGGTTCTTAGGCTGACGGTATTCTAACTGAAAGCGCATGTCGGCGTGATGTTACCTGAGATCTTGAACAGTTCTTAAGCATGACTGATTGCGATACTTTTATGGCTGTACCGGCTGTCAATGCTGTAAGCCCCTGCGCCATGTACCGCCAGCAGCATCAAACCACCGGTGATCGCGATGTTTTTCATGAACAGAATCATCTGCGTCTGATCGTCAAAGTTATTGTGAAAGATCACGGCTGCGGCAACGGTAAATACAGCCAGGATGACCGATGCGTAACGGGCTTTCCAGCCGGCGATAACAGCCAGGCCGCCACCCACTTCCAGCAGAATGACGAGCGGCAGTAAAACGCCAGGAACTCCCATGGCCTCCATATAACCTTGTGTGCCTTCATAAGCGCTGATTTTGCTCAGCCCGGCAAGCAGAAATATGTGACCGAGAAAAACACGTGCAGTGAATTGACTGATTTTTTCCATTTGAATCTCCTGAGTTTGGGATTGGTTTTGTATGCAGTGCTGTTTCCAGCTTTCCAACACGGCATTCGTGTTGTTGAAGCCATTATGATTGTTAATATTAAATAGATAAACAGTGGTAAGATGAAATAATTGTTCTGAATTTAGCAACAAAAGGGGAAATCAATGAACCGTCTTGAAAATATGGATACCTTCGTCCGGATAGTGGAAGCAGGCAGCATCAGCGGCGCAGCCGATCGCCTTGGGGTCGCGAAGTCGGTTGTCAGCCGCCGACTCAAAGAATTGGAAGGACATCTCGATGCGGCGCTCTTTCACAGAACGACCCGGCTCATGAACCTGACCGATACCGGGCACGCCTTTTATCATCAATCGGTGCGCATATTGGCAGATGTACTTGAAGCCGAGCTTGCGGCATCGCAGGCGCATGACACATTAAAGGGAAGCTTGAAAGTGGCTGTGCCTTCGAGTTTCGGGTTGATGCATTTAGGGCGGGCGATTAACGATTTTTTACAGCAACACCCGCAGATTGAATTTGACCTGGATTTTAATGACCGTCAGATCGATTTAATGCAGGAAGGTTTTGATCTTGCCATTCGTATTGCCGACCTTCCCGATTCGAGCCTGATTGCCCGCCGCATTGCACCTGTTCAGCATGTGTTCTGCGCAAGCCCGGGGTATCTTGAAAAACAGGGCACGCCGCAATCTCCGGATGACCTGTCCGACCATCAATGCCTGGCCTATAACCTGCTGCAAGACTATCGCCACTGGATATTCATCGACAACAATAATCAGGAGAGAAAAATAAAAATTAATCCGCACATCAAAGCCAGTGCCGGTGAATTCCTACGCGATGCGGCTGTAAATGACCAGGGAATCGTTTTTCTACCCACGTTTATTGTCTACAAAGAAATTGAAAACGGCGCGTTGATTCCTGTATTGCGGGAGCATCGCGCCAGGTCAATCCATGTTTACGCAATATACCCTCACACACGGCACCTGTCGCAGCGTGTTCGTGCTTTTGTGGATTATCTGGTCAAACGATTTGCAGGGACACCTGATTGGGATTTATGCCTAAATCAATAGTATAGAATCAATAGGGGCGGGCTTGATTCATTTTCCAAAACTAATTGAATCTGAACCCATAGATCCCCAAAAGAGAGAAAATAGCTATGAATTCGAGTTAAACAAACTCAACACCGCTTTGCTGCAATCCGATCAGGTCGATATTGATTGCATTCACTTCAGTATTGGCCGCAAGTTCCAGCAACTGCGCTTGCGTGGATGTTGCGCCACTGCCTTCCAGCATGCCAAGATACAAATCATGCTCCGCAGCGGAAGGGGCTGCACCTACCACGTTCTGGTAGACCGTATCCACAAAATCATGGTTACTGAGGCCCAAAACATCCACGACGAGCTGAGTGACTTCCAGTACGCTTTTGCCAGAATCGAACAGATCCAACCCGATGCCGACATAATCCGGATGTTCCTGAATGGTTGGTGCATCGAATGCCGCGCCGATGATCCGCACTGTGTTGTTAGCAGCTTGTCCGTCATTGAGATCGATGGCGATATTTTTGTCTGTAAATTGAAGACGCTCGATACTGGATAGTATGTCGTTACCATCGGGCCCGGAAACAGCGGTTGCGGAGATGGTGTAGTCCGCGCGGTTACCGCTGTAGATTGCAGTATCGACACCTGCGCCACCATCCAGTGTGTCATCGCCTGCAGTGCTTGTTAAGTTATCGTTGCCATCGGTTCCTGAAATGACATTACCCTGTGTAGTCCCCTGTACAGTACCCGTGCTACCAGAAAAATTCGTGGGGGAATTGGTTCCGGTGGAACCATCGTGATTCAGTGACAATACGCCATCGACTGGTAATTCCGCATATGTTAGGGTACCTCCACCCCCAACCAGTCCGGGAAAGTTGACAGTACCATTGGATGTAAACAAAAACCCGTTCGGAATAATGTAATCCGGTGTCACAATACCCAAATCCGCAAACCCCTGGGTTGCTAATAGTACCGATTTGCCGCTAGTTGCCGCATCAGACAGATCACTGGTAATAGTATAAGTATTCGTGCTGACATTATTGGTTGATTGAATGGCGTGTCCCGCCCACTCATGCTGGCCATCAGCATCGCCCACAAACTCCATGAATTGAACAGATCCATCCGCATTGGAATAGACTTCGTTAATGTGGAAAATATGGAATGTCATTTTTTTCCTCTTCATAAATAATTAGATAATTGTTTCGTTCTTTCACTTGTCAAATCCTTTCGGTTATCCGCAATAATAGAAAAAATCTATTCAGCAAACAAATAGGGTCCAGAATCAAGAATTCTTATTCTTACGAACAATACCCCCGATCGTCGTTGGCATTACGCCCAAATTTATCAGCAAGGGTTGCATCAATGATCTTCCAGCACAATGCGGATCTTTTCTTCCGCTGAATAATTGCGACGAGTAGCACGACGTATATCGCGTGCGGTTTTTCTACACTACGGTTTTGATTGTTCTTCTCTGTCATCATTGTTCTTTTTTTAAAGTAACGATGAACCCAAACTATCTCTTAGGCAATCACGCTATTTTATCCAGCTTTTGCTGAGGGGATCAAACATGAACGCTGGGCTTTAACGATCAAATTTTCGCTGAAAAGCAGAAAAACTGGTTATGGTAGTGCATACCATGAACCTTTCCCGGTGCCCCGTCGAACAAGATGTCCTTGTTCCTGTAAACGCCGGAAATGCTCTTTCAACGTATTGCGTGATACCCCGGTCGCCCGGATCATATCGCCAATGGTCACACGGCCATGCTGCCTTGCATGGTCAATAATCTGAACAGCCAATTCCGGTAGAGCGGCCATAACCAGTTTTTCGCGCTCAACCTTAGTGGCCAGACGGCGTTTTTGCTGCTGCAAGGCACGAAGAAAAAATAAAAGCCACGGTTGCCAGTTCGGGGTTTCGCCACGGATTGTGCCTTGGGTTTGGCGCAACGCCAGATAATACCCTTCCTTACTATTCTCGATTACGCTTTCAAGGGAGGAATATGGCACATAGCCATATCCGCCTTGCAATAACAGCAAAGTCGTCAGGATGCGGCTCAAACGGCCATTACCGTCCTGAAAAGGATGGATTTCTAGAAAGACGACAATAAAAACGGCAACAATCAAAAGTGGATGAATGCGGCCAAGCTCACGCGCTTCATTCAGCCAAGTGATCAGCTCCTGCATCCGGCGGGGCGTATCAAAGGGCGTAGCTGTTTCAAATACCACGCCAATCATTTTGCCATCTGCGTCAAAGGCTCCCACGTCATTACACAGGGTTTTGTATTTGCCGCGATGCCGCTCGTCCTTATGGCTGTAGCGTAGAAGGTCGCGGTGCAGTTGCTTGATGTGGTTTTCAGTGAAGGGAATGTCCTGCCAAGCCTGAAAGATAGTTTCCATGACTTCGGCATAGCCAGCTACTTCCTGTTCATCACGGGTGAAAAATGGTTTTATCTCCAGATCGACAAGAAGGCGCTCTACGTCGCGGTCGGTCAATTTGCTGCCCTCGATCCGAGTGGAGGAACCTATACTCTCAATGGTCGCTACACGGCGAAGCGCCTTTAGGCGCTCAGGTGCAAGTGTACCCAGCGCCCGCCATGCGCCTTTAAATTCATCTATCTCGGAAATGAGGGAGAGTAGTTCCAGGGTGATTTGTATGGTATCTGTTTTGAGCATAGAATAACCTTTCATATCCAATTATACACCCATAACCACCCATAAACCCAGCCAAAAGAACACCCATAAGCACCTATATCTTTCACACAAAACGGGATTACCAAGATCGAATTTTGGTCCGAACCAGTTCCGCGACGATCAATCGTCGGCACAGTGGCCACTGCCAACAGCGCACAGGGGCTTGCAGCCCGTTATGCACTGACTACACTGAATCCTTTTGTACTGAAAGGTGCCGACTACAGCGTATTGAATAACAACAGAGCTTTGGATCGCTTTCATTCTGCAAGCGGAACCGGCATGATCACAGATTAATATCTGCTTGACCGTGCCGGCATGCTGGTCCGCACACAGAGAAGGGTCAGGTCCAGAACCAAGAACTACTGTTCTTGCGAAGAACAACTCCGGTTGTCGTTGGATGCAATGGGTAGAATTTCCGATTTCTCTCTGGCTGTATGTCCCTGTTTTGTAAGCAGCAATGATCGCTGTTTTATGGTCTTTGTATTGCGCAGCAATTTCAGACAGGGGCTTTCAATCGCTCGCTTTTGCTGTTTCGATATATTTAAATCGTCTTTTTCTTTCCCTGTTTTTTCTTAATTCGTGACCTGATTCTGATCTTTTTGCGATCTTTTTTGATTTCATGTTCAGTTTGGTCGTGAGCAGGCCGTATATTTTGCGATATGGAATTAAAAGTGAAATATCGTACTTTTCACGTTTAATTCCAGCAACATGACCCAATGGAGATTTGCCGTATGAAAATTTTCTTTGTCTTTTTACTTGCAACAGCTGTTCTACCATTCCTCACCGCCTGCTCGATGCCGCAGAAAGCCTACTGGGATGCAGAAGTGGACCGGCTGTGCGCCATTGATGGCGGTATCAGGGTGTACGAAACAGTGACACTACCACCGGATAAGTTTGATGAACGTGGACAAATAAATTTTTACCGGCCTACTCAAGGTGAGAATAGATTGGGCCCCAAGTATATTTATCACTGGGATACCCACTACTATAAAAAAGGTGATCCCTCACGACAAGGAGCACAAGAAATCTCGATGAAGAAGGATCATATCAAGATTGTCCGAAGGTCAGATATGAAATTGTTGGGCGAATTTATTTTGTACCGACGCGCTGGTGGGGATTTGCCGGGGCCATGGGTACCTTCAGCGTATCGCTGTCCAGGATCTGAGGTTCATGAAATCCTATTGATGAATAAAATTTTTGTTAAGTCGACTGAGGAAAACAAGAAATGAATAGTATTAATCAATATTTTACTAAAGCTGAACTAGCACAGGCAGCATATGGTATTTTCCCTGGTAATGTTATGGCAGCTACTGAACTAACAGATGATGATGTTGGTATGTCATCAAAGCAAGCAGAAAACTTCATTTCAAAATGGCAAGTCGCTGCCCAATACACCGACCCTATCACCGGCGTTTCCGCCACAGTTTTTGAAGAAATTAGCATGGAGCCAAACATCCGGCTATTCGCGGCACGGAACTGGCGGATCCCGGTGATATCGCTGCGGGTCTGGTACTCGCAACCGGGTGGCCGTCCGATTTCAATCCGCAGTTTATCGCGCTCAAGTCACAAATTGAAAATGTCTGGCTGCAAGACCCGGCAGTGCTGCAAGGGCAGCCTTTCACGGTAACCGGCCACAGCTTGGGTGGTTATCTGGGGGTAGCGGTTAAATCAAGTTTTCCGCAAGTAACACAAGGTTTTCTTTTTAATGCGCCGGGGGTTGGTGGTGTGATTGGCAACCTGGCAGATTCTCTAGCCGGTGTTCTGGGGCTAGGCAGTATTTCGACAGACAACCTCTGGAATGTACGCGGTTCAGAAGGTATTTCCATCATTGCGGGGCTGGGCTATCAGCTCGGCACAGCCGTTAACATTCAAACCGAAGCAATCAATAGTCATGGCATCGGCACATTGGTTGATGCGCTGGCGGTTCAGGCACTTTATGCAAAACTGATTCCGGCACTGACAGCCGATCAGCTCAATGCGTTGATTGATGCTTTTGGTTCTGCCAAAGACACCACAGGTACACCCATTGCAAAAACGCTTGAATCTGCGCTGGATGCGTTACGAACAATCATACTGAATCCGGGAAACGAAACACCTGAAGATCGAGAAGTGTTATACAGCCATTTAAACAGCCTGCAAAATAGTCAGGAATTTTCTGGTTTGTCTGGTGCGGCACAACTCATTCCGCTCCCAGGACTGTCGTCCGGTGAAATGATTACCATGGCCACAGCCAACAGCGCACAGGGACTTGCCGCTCGTTATGCACTGACCACACTGAATCCTTTTGTACTGAAAGGTGCCGACTATAGTGTCTTGAATAACACCGGAGCCTTGGATCGCTTTCAATCTGCAAGCGGAACCGGCATGATCACAGATCAATATCTGCTCGACCGTGCCAGTATGCTGGTCCGTAAGCTCTGGTTCAATATCAACGACGAGAATCCCTACAATCCGTTTGCACAGATAGACATTCACAATATGGGCGTCCATCCGTACCTGAAGTCGGACATCTACTTCGAAGACGCCACCACGGGTTACAAGATTCAACAAGGCACCTTGTTTGGCAACACGCCGCGTTATTTCTTTGGTAGTGATGCAGCAGAAACTCCGACAGGGTCGGCAGTAAAAGATTATCTATATGGCAGTGGTGGAAACGATACATTGCAGGGGCTTAAAGGTAATGATTATCTCGAAGGCGGCACAGGCACTGACACGTATATCATCAACCCCGGTGATGGCATAGATACCGTACTGGATACCGATGGCCTTGGCGCAATTCAGTTGGGCAGTGTTACTGTTCAGGGCAGAGATAGCGTTGCTGTTGACAAAGACTGGATCAAAATCGGCGGCAGCTGGATCGATCGGCAGAATAGTCTGGAATATCTGCTGCTACCGCAAAACAACGGCTCAAATGACCTGCTCATCAAATCGGCGGATGGCAGCGGTGTTCTGATCAAAGCCTGGCAGGACGGCCAGCTCAGCATCACGCTGGGAGAAAACACGCCACCCAGTACACCGGGATACGAACGGACTATTTTAGGTGATTTGCAGCCGGATGATGTGAATGCGGATGCCGATGGCGTGCAGATCGGATTTGATGAGTTGGGCAATGTAATCGTCGGCATGGAAGAAGCGCCTGACCGGAAAGATCGGTTGTTTGGCAGTGGTGGCAATGATCTGATCCAGGGCTTTGGCGGTAACGACGATATTTTTGCGAAGGATGGCGATGACCGTATCGAGGGGGGTGCCGGGCAGGATAATCTGGCGGGCGGCGCGGGTAACGATAGTGTATTGGGTGGCGCAGGCAGCGACATCGTTGCGGGCAATGAGGGTGACGACCGACTGTATGCCGACGCTGAATATACCCTGGATGAAGCGTATACATTGGGCGAAACGCAGCCAGCGAGTGGACAGCGGGGAGACTTGCTCAATGGCGGGGCGGGTGATGATATTTTAATTGGCGAGGCCGACGAAGACATCCTGATGGGCGGACTGGGCAAGGATGTCCTGATGGGACTCGGTGGAGACGATGTCATCGAAGGCGATGCCAGTGTTAATGTGGTTGATCGCAACTGGGGCGTTATCCGCGATGAAACGTTAGAAAACAATGCCCACATATATAGCCGATCCTATAGTTTCACATCGACTGTGGATACGATTGTGCCTGATATGAGCGGCGATGATGATGTGATTTACGGTGGCGCCGGGAATGACTGGATTTTTGCGCAAGGCGGCAACGATTTTATTGATGCAGGCGCGGATCATGATGTGGTTTTTGGCGGTAGCGGTAACGACGTTATCCTGGGGCAGGCGGGTGACGATGTGATCGTTGGAGATGGGCATCCGTCAATACTTGCCGCATCACTGCACGGTGATGACTATCTGAGTGGCGGAAACGGGGACGATCAGTTATACGGCGGAGGTGGTTCGGACTATCTGGAAGGCGGCGCAGGTAACGATATCCTTCATGGAGACTTTAGTGATATTGCGTTTCAATACCACGGCAACGACATACTTGATGGCGGCAGCGGAGATGATCGCTTGTCTGGTTACGCTGGCAACGATACGCTGATCGGTGGCAGCGGTAATGATACGCTGATAGGGGGATCGGGAGACGACATCTATATCGGCGTGGAAAAAGGCGATGTTATCGTCGATCTTCTTGGCAGAAGCACCATTATTCTTGCCGATGCTAATAGTGTGGCGGCAAACCCGGCTAACCAGCCGCTCGGGCTTGCACTTGCAACCTTGTCATTCGATGAGCCCGCAGCAACGCCGGGCAATGCGCCGATTGGTGCAATGTGGGAGGGTAATAGCAAACGCCTGTAGATGATACTGGAGAACGGTGAAACGATTAATCTGGATGCTGCGCTCTATGGCATGGCTGCGCGGGTCTACTATGACCACGGCACGCAAAGTATCGATCTGGAATCCTGGGTGAGCGAGCATATGACCCAAGCCGTGTTTTTAAATGTGGGATCGATAACGATTTCCGGATATCCGGTTACCCACGCTTATGGGGGTGCCGGGGATGATCTGATTCGTGGGGATATCCATGACGATCTCCTTAAGGGCTATGGCGGTGATTGATACTATCCTGGGCGATAGTGGCAATGACCGGCTCGAAGGCGGTTCGGGCAACGATACATTGTATGGAGAGGATGGTGCAGATACGCTGCAAGGCGGCTTCGGTGCAGACCGGTTGGCGGGCGGCAAGGGTGCTGATGTGTATGTATTCGCACGTGGCGATGGTTCGGACACCATTGCTTCAGCCAGCGCTGATGAAGCCGCCGGTGATGAAGTACACCTGGGTGCCGGGATTGCTGCAGGCGATCTGCGGTTTTTCCGGTTGGCCAATGGTGACTTGCTCATGCGCATTGCAGACGTACAAGACAGCATCCTGTTTGAAGGCTGGTTTAGCGCAGGGCCGAATGTTACCGCGCTGCGCCTTGATGACGATTCTCTGATGACTGCCGATCAGATGAGCGCCCTGGCTGCTGATGCGTATGGTGGCACGTCGGGTGACGATGTATTGGTCGGCACACGCGAGGATGATCGCATTGAAGGTTATGCAGGCGACGACAGCCTGGACGGAGCGGGTGGCAACGATCGGCTGATCGGCGGTGACGGTGTGGATACCTATCTTTTCGGCTGGAATTCATTGGGCCACGATGTGGCGGTGGAATCCGGAGAAGGTTCAAGTTTTGTCGCGCTGACAGACGACACAAGACTGACTGATTTACGGCACCAGCAGATGGGAGATGATTTAATTCTGAGTTTGCGTGGCGGCAGTAGCGTTGATGGCGCGACGCTGACGCTGCAGGATTATTTTACATCGCCACATGTCTGGACAATTCTGGACACAGATAATACGGCGATCAATGTTGCCGACTGGTTGCTCCTGCCGGAGCCGGTTGTCGATATCGCCCAATTGCAGGCTGATTTCCTGAGTGCGGTACGCGCGCAATGGGTCAATGACGTGTTGAGCAATACCGATGATTCACATCGCGGGTTGTACACGCGGGTCGATGAAACCACCTACAGTGCGGTATCAATAACCCAATTTGGAACACACCTGAAGACGCAGCACTTTACCGTCGTCGATACGGCGGCCGATAGCGCTGTGATACAGCGTCAATACAATAATTTCACTGATTTCTATACCCGGGTTGACGTGTCAAGTCCGTCTTCATCGACCGACACACCGACCGATACATCGACACACTATACACCTAATACACCTGACACAGCATCCACGTATGAAGCCAGGTTTTACCCGATAGGCAGTTATTTCAGTATAGCTATTGATTACTGGCGAGGTGGCTATTCCGAGGTATACGACAGTTACAATGAGCTCATTGGTATCGTGGTGTACAGCGTACCTCCCGTGGAGCCTGTTCCGGGTGTAAACATTATTCAGCAGTATTGGCAAGACACGACGACAATCGATACGCACATTGAACGTATCCAAGGGGGTGATAGCGACAATGTCATCAAAGGCTTTAAGAACGGCAATGGTTATCAATACAACGATGGAACCGGGCAGAGCGATGTTAGCAGCTGGCGTAACGAGATTTCGCTGATCGATGGCGGTGGTGGAGACGATATCCTGCATGCCTCGGGGCGGGTCAGGCCGGGTTACGAAATGTACTATTTTGCGGATAATGCCGCGAATATCGGTGGATTTGTCTATGGCAATACGGGCAACGATGTGCTTTATGGTAACCATGCCAGAGACACGCTGGTCGGCGGTGATGGCGATGATATTCTGGATGGCCGGTTCAGCCAGGATACTTATATTATGCTGGCCGGTGAATCGGGTTTCGATACGATTTGGGACACAGGTACGCAGTTATGGCAAATTGGAGTATTTAGAAGTGACGATGTCACATCTTATCGGTACCGGGACGGACAACTTGATCCGCAGCCAATTGCGCAGGATACGCTCGTCCTGGTGGGCATTAACCCGGAAAATGTCGTCTTCACATGGGGACAGCGCATGGCCGAAGGTATCCGCGAACGCTGGCCCGGAGAAGAAGCAGATGCGGTGTACAACCGAACCATGCACGCAACGCTTACGATGCACTGGACAAACGGCGGCGTTGAAATTGTCTTGCCGAATTCGACTGATTTACCGGGCATGGGGCTGGAACGTATCCAGTTTGGCAATGGTTCCGTCCTGACGATGGCTGAACTCATTGCGCTGGCTGGTTCGGTGCCTAACCTTGATCCGCAGGATCTGGATGATATCATCGTTGGCCAGAGCAGCCATGATGTGATTTATGGTGATGGCGGAAACGACACGCTGGATGGCGGCGATGGTGATGATTTTCTGAATGGCGGGACGGGAGACGACACTCTGATCGGTGGCAACGGTGATGATACCGTTGAAGGTGGAAGCGGAAACGACATGCTGGATGGCGGCGATGGTGATGATTTTCTTGATGGCGGAATTGGAGATGACACCCTGATGGGCGGCAGTGGCGATGATACCTTTGTGGGCGGGGATGGTAATGACACCCTGATCGGTGGTGCGGGGAATGATACCTATCGGTTTGACAGAGGTGCGGGTCAGGATACGATTGATAACTACGATATAACCCATGGAAAGATCGATACGGTGGTCGTTGAGTATGGCGTGACTGTGGATGATGTCCATGTTGGTCGTTCGGGCAACGATTTGGTGCTCACGATTATCGGGACGACCGATACGTTGATGATCCTGAATTATCTGGAGAACGGGGGTATAACGCCGTATGCCGTCGAGCGGATCAGGTTCGATGAAGACTATATCACCTGGGATTTACCGACAATTCTGATGCTGCTGGAGAGCAACGATGTACCCGATAGTAATCAGACACCAGTGTTAGCCGCCGCGCTTCTGGATCAGGAGGCAACACAAGGAAACGCCTTCAGTTATACCGTGGATGCGAATGCCTTTGTTGATTCGGATGCAGGCGACATGCTGACCTACAGCGCGACACTGGCGAATGGCGATCCTCTGCCCGCATGGCTCAGTTTTGATGCGCAGGCACTGGTATTCAGCGGCACGCCGGATACGCCGAGCATATTCAGCGTGAGCTTGGCGGCGACAGATACCGGCAACCTGACCGCTTCGGATATTTTTGATATTCAAGTGAATGCCCAAGGGGTGCTGCTTGAAGGTACATCGGGTGCCGATGTGCTGAATGGCGGCAGCGGTGACGACATCATCAACGGCCTGGCAGGCAACGATATTTTGAACGGCAATGCCGGGAATGATCGCCTGAATGGTGGCGCGGGTAACGATACGATGACGGGAGGCACAGGAGATGATATTTATGTGGTCAACAGCGTGTTGGATATTGTCATTGAAAATTTCGATGAAGGAACAGACACGGTTCGGTCTTCCATTGCTTACATTCTGGGGGCCAATGTTGAGCATCTGAATCTCACCGGTACGAATGCTATAGATGGCACCGGTAATGCATTGGACAATCATCTGATCGGCAACGCTGCTGACAACACACTGACGGGGCATGCCGGTAATGACCGGCTCAATGGTCATGAAGGCGCTGATACATTGATCGGCGGTAGCGGTGATGACATTTATATCGTGGATAACCTCGGGGATGTCGTTATCGAATTCGCGGATGAGGGTATCGATAGAGTGCGGTCGAGCGTCAGCTATACATTGGGTTCGCACGTCGAAGAGCTGGTCTTGACAGGCAGTTCAGCGATCAACGGAAGCGGTAATGAACTTGGCAATAATCTGGTTGGCAATGATGCCAGCAATATACTGATAGGTGAAGCAGGAAATGACCGGCTGAATGGTCGGGGAGGTGCCGATATATTGATCGGCGGCGCTGGCAACGATGTTTATATTCTGGGGCGGGATTACGGTACGGATACTGTGATTGAGAACGACGCGACCACAGGTAACAACGACGTTGTTCGATTCCTGCCTGGGATCAGCGCCAACCAGATATGGTTCCAGCAAGTTGGTGACAATCTTGAAGTCAGCATCATCGGCACCAGTGACAAGCTGGTGATCAGCAACTGGTACCTTGGGCTTGCTAACCGCATTGAACGGTTCAGAACTTCCGACGGTTTGCTGTTGCAGGATAATCAGGTTGAGGATCTGGTCGATGTGATGTCCGGTTTTGCCGTGCCGGATATCGGACAGACAATTCTGCCTGACGACTATGCGGCAGTCCTCGATCCGGTGATTACAAGTCTGTGGTTGTAAATGATGGTAAAAGGTTTTGATCGCCTGCCTCTCAACATGCCGGTGTTGGTTATGCCGGTTGGCGGGGATAAGATGAAATTTCAGAATTTTCCTACAGGATTTTTAATCATATTTGACGTTTAAGCTAGGGCTAACATGCCTATCACGGTTGCAGCTTAACTTAAAGGATAAAAATTATGAGAGTAAATTTACCTGTTTCCAATAGAGAGTATCCGATAGATGATGACACATTGATTCTTTCCACAACTGATACAAAGGGGAGAATAACCTATGTTAATCCTACATTTATAGAAGTGAGCGGTTTTTCAGAGGATGAGCTGATAGGAAAGGCGCATAATATAGTGCGGCATCCGGATATGCCGTCAGAAGCTTTTGCCGATTTGTGGAAGACCTTGCAAAGCGGAAAACCCTGGACCGGCCTTGTCAAGAATCGGCGCAAAAATGGTGATTATTATTGGGTATTGGGGAATGCCACCCCGTTAGTTGAAAATGGAAAAGTCATAGGCTATTTATCGGTACGTACAAAGCCGCCACACCAACTCGTGGAAAAAGCAGAGCCAATCTATCGGCAGATACGCGATGGTAAGGCCAAAAATCTTAAGATCGAAAATGGCGCTATTGTCCGAACCGATTTTATAGGAAAAGTGACGGCATTGTTTAAAATGACTTTTGGTAAACGCGTGGCGATGCTTTTATCGCTGCCAACACTGTTATTAGCCGGTGCTGCGGGTGCAGGCTGGTGGGGAATCAATCATGCAGTAATACCATCCTGGTTAAGTCATTTTGTAATGATGGCTACTGCAGTCGGTGTCTTGTTGATGGGCGTCATGGGTTTCTGTCTGGTACGCAGTATACTTAAACCATTAAATGAAGCGATAGATGCTACTAATACACTTGCAGCAGGCAATCTGGGAACACAGGTCCCCATAGCTTATCGCGATGAATTCGGTTTATTGTTCAAATCGTTGTCGCAGATGAATATCAATCTGAAAACTACAGTGCTGGATATTCAAAATAATGCTGGAACAGTGCGCCAGGCTGCAGGCGAGATCGCCAGTGGCAATATGGATTTGTCGCGGCGGACTGAAGAGCAGGCGTCTTCACTCGAAGAAACTGCAACCAGCATGGAAGAACTGGCTTCAACCGTTAAACAGAATTCTGAAAATGCCAAACAGGCGGATCAGCTGGCAACGGATGCAAGTCATGTTGCTTTGAAAGGCGGTCAGATGATGGCCAATGTTGTCAAAACCATGACTTCAATCAGTAACAGCTCCAGAAATATTGCAAATATTATTAACGTTATTGACGGCATCGCCTTTCAAACCAATATTCTGGCTTTAAATGCTGCAGTTGAGGCGGCACGGGCGGGCGAACAGGGCAGGGGATTTGCCGTTGTTGCGACTGAAGTTCGTAATCTGGCACAGAGAAGCGCGACAGCTGCCAAGGAGATAAAGTCACTTATCGATGATTCTGTGAAAAGGGTTGAAAATGGTACTGTGCAAGTTAACGAAGCAGGTAAAACCATGCAGGAAATTGTGGATTCAATTAAACACGTCGCCGATATCATGTCTGAAATAACCGCTGCGTCTCAGGAGCAGAGTTCCGGTATAGATCAGGTCAATCAGGCTGTTACACAAATGGATGCGGTTACTCAGCAGAATGCCGCACTGGTTGAGGAAGCCGCGGCAGCCGCAGAATCCCTTGAGCATCAGGCTAAAGAATTAACGGGCGCCATATCGATTTTTAAGGTCGCCCGTCCGATGATGTCCGATAGTACGAATGTACGACAATTGAACAGAGAGAAACCCGATTATCACAAGAGCACTTTAATTTCTTCAACGCATCATCAGAACAGAATCCTTCAGAAAAAAGCGGTCAATAGTGGTGACGATTGAAACATGTTTGAGACGTTAATCATCAATGTGCTGCACATGTTAATGCGGGTAAAGCGCTTGGGGTGTGGCATTGAGAAACGATGCCAGGAGTCTGTGCCGGATTTAAATCTAATCTAATTCACTGCGTAAATAGGACAGTGGTTTATATTTCCTCAATTTTTCATTGCACAGTTGTGCCATGGGCCTTAAGGCCAGAAAAAAATCTGGTTTCGTTATCCCATAGTGTTCACTGCGATGATTTGTCCGGCAGACTCCGGGAGCTTTCTTCCGTAGCCGATTTCAACGTATACTGAAATAATAAGGGGGAATGCAGGAATAGACGATGCATGAAGTACGTAATGCATGTCGCGTGATTAACAGCAGTCGGATACCCGTCGGATTCATGAAAAAAATCGTCAGTATCGTAATATTTTTCAGCTTTTCATCCGCGTACGCTGAGACCATTTATCAGTGGAGTGATCCGTGGGGACAAATCCAGTACAGCAAAACGCCTGTGCCCGGCGCTATGATCTCAGATTTGACTGAATTACCCGAACCGCAGGAAACAACTGAGCAACAAAAGCAGGAAGCCATGCTCAGAAAGCTTCAAAGCATGCGGCATGACAATTTACGCTACTCACAAACAGAAGCGGGGCGGCAGTCATTAAAAATGCAGGAATTGGAAGCCAGAGCCCATTGCGAGCAGTTACGTGATTTGATGTTTGAGGTGCAAATCGCTCACTTCAGGCAATCTTCAATATACGGTTTTTATTTATTACCGGGCTATTATGGACATCTGCAAATGGATATCTCGCGAGAGATACGCCAGAAATGCCGGTAGTGGAACCCTATCCAGCTTTCGTATGTTACCGATTCTCTACAAGCTTTCCAGCCGGAATCTGTAATAAACTCGGTCTTCCGTGCGTCTTCGATAACAAGTATAATGCTGTGTCGCACTTTCCCAAGAACTGTAGGCTTGCGGTCTGCAGGATTTTCTCAAGGATTGGAAGAAAATGAAATCGCCCATTCGAATTGCAGTCACTGGTGCAACAGGACAAATATGTTACAACCTGATCTTTCGCATTGCAGCAGGAGATATGCTTGGTAAGGATCAGCCGGTTATTTTGCAGTTACTTGATATCCCTGATGCACGTCAATTATTTGATGGTCTTGTCATGGAGTTGCAGGATTGTGCATTTCCCTTATTGATTGAACTCATCACCACGGATGATCCATATGCCGCATTCAAAGATGCTGATATCGCCTTATTGATTGGTGCGCGCCCACGTGGTGAAAATATGGAGCGGAAAGATCTGCTCAAAGCAAATGGTCCGATTTTTATTGAACAGGGAAAGGCGCTTAATGCGGTTGCGAACAGGAACGTTAAGGTACTTGTCGTCGGTAACCCTGCCAATACGAATGCCTACATCACAATGGAAAATGCCCCGGACCTTAATCCGCACAATTTTTCGGCAATGCTCAGGCTCGATCATAATCGCGCATTGTTTCAAGTTGCACAAAAGCTTTCCCGGCCTGTTACCGCCATCAGAAAAATGATTATCTGGGGTAATCATTCCAATACACAATATCCGGATTTGAATCATGCAACAGTTGATCAGGAACCGGTTAGGGCACTGATTAAGGATGATCACTGGATTGCCGAGAGTTTTATGCCCATTGTGCAGAAACGTGGCATGGCCATTATTGAGGCGCGTCACGGCAAATCAAGTGCCGGAAGCGCTGCGAATGCTGTGATTAATCATATGCAGGACTGGATTTTCGGTACCCGTGAAAATGACTGGACATCCATGGGCATTCCATCCGATGGCAGTTATGGTATCCCCGAAGGGGTGATATACAGTTTTCCGGTCACTTGTCGAGACGGCAACTATAGCATTGTACAAGGACTGGAATTAAGCGGTTTTGACAGAGAAAAAATGAAAGCCAGCTACGAAGAGTTAGTTACTGAACGCCATGCGGTCAAATATCTGTTGTAGTTTTTCCGGTTCAATCTGTTTTTGAATATTGCTTCTTATGCGGAATGTTGCATCGAATCTTGTTATGGTGATTCCAGGTGCATTCTTACAAATGATTCAAGCCTCTTAATCCAGTCTTCGCGCATAAAGATAAATCCTTCATTGTGGCCGTTAGTCATCATCAAGAACTGTTTCGGTTCGTTGGCGGCATTGAATAGTCGTTCGCCATGAGAAAAGGGCACGATTTCATCATGTTGGCTGTGTGCTATAAATACAGGACTGTCAATTGATCTGAGATATTCCAGGGTATTGTATTGAAAACGTGCAATCCAGCGTACCGGTAAAAATGGATAAATTGTCCGGGCGAGATCCGGAACGGAAGTAAATGTCGAAGCTAATATCAACATGGCTGCGCGTTTTTGTGTCGCCAGCCATGCGGCAATTGCACCGCCAAGTGATTCGCCATACAGAATAATTTCTGACGAAGGAATGCCACGCGTATCCGTCAGGTATTTCCAGGTCGCCAGTGCATCGGCGTAAGTGCCTGCTTCAGTCGGTGAGCCGCTGCTTTGGCCGTAACCGCGGTAATCAAAGATGAGCACATTCAGCTTAAGCTGCCGAAACATTGGCAAATAGGCCAACCGGTGAGAAATATTACCGGCATTGCCATGAAAAAATAGTGCGGTTCCTATGGCATCCGGAGCCGGTACGAACCAGCCGTGCAATATTTCGTTATCCGCAGTATTGATTTTCACTGATTCAAATATATAACCGTGTTGATCCGGTGTGGCCTTAATATTTTTTTCGACTTTGGGGAAATACAGCAGGTGGGATTGCAGAACGAAAACCAGCAGCAGAAGAAGTAAATAGACACCCAGCAAAGTAATGGCCAAGTTAAACAGCATTTTCATTTGTGATTGAAATTACCGAATGAATAGCATGACTTTGGAGCTTCAATAACGATATTACACGTTCGAAAATAGCTAAGGCTGATGCAGGTTAATAATGATATCTGCACCGAGTCCTTGGGTAGTAAAAGCGGAATCACTGAATTTTGGGAAACCGATTACAGGTTCAGGATTATTGGATAATCCAAAAGGTTCTCCGGGTAACATATTCCAGCGTCGCTTCAATTTGCGATCGGCATCCTTATCGTGATAGGCCGCAACAGCATACATGCCATGTTTGTCCAGACTAAAACAGACGATATGTTGTTCGTCGGTAGCGGGAATTCGTACCTGCCGTTTACGTCCCTGTTTTACGAGAAAATGATGCGGATTATCGTATAGCCCAACGGTAAGGATGCCGCCATATCCCACACCGTTGACGGTTACTCTGATCTGCGAAATTTCAGGATTGCAGTCGTCCGCCGCTTCATCGGAGCGGATATCCAACAATTGTGCGGCCTGGGATGTTGCGGATATTGTGAAGCTCAGTACAAGAAATACTGTTGCAAAGTAAAAGTGTAATGTTTGCTGTCTGTGAATGAATAAAGTCATAAGCCTAAAAATCTTGATTGGAAGTTATCGCACATAGTAAAACGTAATCATACCAAATTCTTTGGTCGGAACATTATTTGATGCAAACGACCCTGACCTGATGAATATCGGTAATACCCTGTAACACTTTTTCTATGCCGTCTTGCTTCAATGTGCGCATACCTTCGCTGAGCGCCGTTACCAGCATGTCAGCGACTCTGGCGCGTTCCTGGATGTTTTTCTTCAAGGCATCGGATGCAGTGAGTAATTCATGTAAACCTACCCGTCCGCTATAGCCCGTTCCGGCACAATCATCGCATCCGACGGATTTATACAAAACAATCTGGTCTTTTTCGTCGCCGTATAATTTCTTCCAGTGCGTCAGTATTTCCTCAATTGCAGCTTCCGGATCTTTCTTGAAGTGATCAATATTTCTGAGTTCTTCACAATATTCATTCAATAATGATTTGATCTCCCGCTCTGTGGCTACATACGGTTCCTTGCATTTTTTGCATAAACGCTTGGCCAGACGCTGCGCGAGAACACCGAGTAATGCATCGGCAAAATTAAAGGGATCCATTCCCATATCGAGTAAACGGATAATGGATTCCGGTGCACTGTTGGTATGGAGTGTTGCGAAAACCAGGTGGCCGGTTAATGATGCCTCAATACCGATACTGGTGGTTTCCTTGTCACGCATCTCGCCGACCATAATGATATCGGGATCGGCGCGCAGAAACGCTTTCATCACAACAGGAAAAGTCAGGCCAGCTTTGACATTCATCTGTACTTGCCGCAATCCTTTTTGTGTAATCTCTACAGGATCTTCCGCCGTCCAGATTTTGGTCTCGGCGCGATTGAGGTGTTTCAGAATCGAATGCAGTGTGGTTGTTTTACCTGAGCCGGTGGGTCCGCAGACAAAAAACAGTCCATAGGGTTTGCTGATGATTTGCTTAAGTTCTTCGAGATTATGCGGTGTGAAGCCCATATTATCCAGTGGAATCGGTTCTCCCGCAGACAGGATACGCATCACGATATCTTCCATGCCGCCCGCTGATGGAACTGTGGCTACCCTGAGCTCAATATCCAATGGCGCATACTTCTTAAATTTGATTTTGCCATCCTGGGGCCGCCGTTTTTCAGAAATGTCCAAATCACACATGATCTTGATACGCGTAATCAGAGAATTTCGCAGACTTGCTGGAATTTCGATATAAGGCATCAGCGAACCGTCCTTGCGGAAGCGGATTTTGGTTTTTTCCTTTCCGGGGTAGGGCTCGACATGTATATCCGAAACGCCCATTTTATAAGCATCAATGATGACTTTATTGACCAGTTTGACCAGTTCGTTATCCGATGCAGCGGATGCTTCGTCCAATTCGTGGATTTCTTCCCCTTCGCTATCCATGCCAACCAGCATTTCATTGATGTCGCCGCTGTCAATATCTTCATGACTGCCGCCATAGAACAAGTCGACAGTCTGTTTAAATTCCCGCTGAGTGGTGACTGTATAGATAACTTTATACTTGGGGAAAATATTGTTCACAATTCGCAGCGACTTAATCCGGTCCGGATCTAACGTTAATACAACCAAACCCTCTTTTCCGTCATCAATTGGCAGCCAGGCATTGGCTTCGATATAATCTCGTTTGAGATTGCGCAGCAAGTCCAATGGCTTTACCCGTTCTGCTTTGAAAGGTTCATATTTGACATCAAAAAAAGAAGCCAGTGCTCTCCCGATTAAAGGCGCCGCAATTCGAAATTCATCAATTAACACATCCTCCGGATCACATCCTTTTTCGCGTGCTATTCGTGTTGCCTGTTCGAGATCAGCTGCAGAAATAACTGCGTCCAGAATCAAATGGTCATATTTCGATTTCAGTAATTTAAACGATTTCTGGCGTTGCCTTAAGACAATAGCGAGGGTCCGGGAAATTTCTTTGGCGCCATCAATCACTAAAGGTGAAAAAGGTTGGTTATCTTTACTGTTAATAACCTGCATTACGCCGACCAACGTGTTGTCATCTGCTGTCAGGATGGGCGAAACCAGCATTTGTTTGGTGCGGTACCCGGTACGCTTGTCGACTTCCTGCAGAAAAGTCAGTTTTTCATTAAGTTTCTTTAGCTCTCGTTTATCGTAAACATCTTCGAGATTCACCATTTCTTTATTTAAACCCGCATATCCGGCAACGCTGCGTTCATTAAGTGGCAATTTAAGGTCCTGAAAAGAATCCAGTCCGGTTTTGACTCTGGATATCAAAAATGACTTATCTTCGCTCAATGTATAAATTGTCAGGCGATCCGCATTGAACAAACTGCAAATATCTTTGCTGACTTCCAGCATAATTTCATCAATATCACTGGTCGCGTGAATTTTGTGGATAACGGTTTGCAGGCCTCCTGAGAAATCTGGCTTATGCTTGATTTCGTCAGGTTTGTTGTCTACCGGTTTAAATGCAATCGTCATACTCATTTGTTACCTCTTCAAGATACTCTAAAACTCGAATATATGATTCTTCATCAGTTTGCGAGGATTCATTTTTTCAGCACAAGCCTGAATTTCACGCATCGTTAAATCAGCCTCGCCTTGTCTTAAATGCGTAATATAAATTTCGACCTTAGGCTTAAGTTTCTTGAGTTCCGCGCATAATAGGCTCGGACAGAGATGTTTTGAACGTATGGCGATCTCTTTTTTCTTTTCGCAGAAAGCAGCTTCAATAATCAGATACTTGAGATTATTAATGGTATTAACAATTGGCCAAAGCGCATCATTTGTGGTTGTGTCGCCTGTAAATACGAGGCTTGCACTTCCCGAATCTATGTGATAACCCACAGATGGAACAACGTGATTTGCGGGCAGGGGTATGATTTTTCTGCCGTCCAAGTCGATCAATTCTCCTTCCGATAGCGTTTCATAACGCATATAAGGATTGCGAGCATCCGGGATCTTCGTAAAATCAGGCCATATATGCCAGTTAAACAAGTGCTGCCTGAGCGTATCCAGTGTCGCCTGGGTCGCATAAACCGTTATCGGTTGTTGACGCATACATCCGACGGTATCAACCAGAAAGGGTATGAAAACGATATGATCCAAGTGTGAATGGGTTACAAAAATATGATCAATTTGCAACAATTCGTCGAGTGTCAAATTTCCGACACCGGTTCCGGCATCAATCAAAATGTCCGAATCAATCAGCATTGACGTTGTATCAGAGTCACTGCCAATTCCGCCGCTGCATCCTAAAACCCTGAGTTTCACTTAAATTGCTCCGGTAATTATTTAACAAGCAAAACAGGTTTTGAGGTTAATTGCATAACTTTATTCACTACCGAGCCCAACAGTAAATTTTTAATGACGCCATGTCCGCGCGCACTGATGACGATCAGATCACAATCCAGTTCTGTCGCAAATTGTTCTATTCTGTTCACCGGTTCGCCTATGGTAATGTGATATTGGTATTTAACGCCGGACTGGTCCAGTATGGAGAATGCTTTTTGTAAACATTTCAGGCCCTCTTCGTGGTGATATTGTTTAATATCATTTTGATTAATGAATAGGGAAACATTGCCGTCAAGTGGAGACTGCACATTAAGCAAATGAATTTCTGGTTCGGTTTTGTACCAATTCATCATTTCTATAATTTTTCTAACTGCTTTATCGGCATTATCAGAACCATCAATAGGCAATAAAAATTTCAGCATGTTTAAATTCCTGGTTATTTGAATGGTAATTCCGGTTTATTCTCGAGCAGAATGTTAAAAATGTTGTTTATTTTTATTTGCTGTTTTCTGAGGTGGTTCTATTTCATCGACTAAATCGATAATTGGTTTCATAGTGACTTGAGCGCGTGCAGCCATTATTTTTCCCGCAATGATAACCAGTGATGCGGCCAGTACCGGCATCAGCCAATGCAGATAAGCGGCATTCTGATTCACCCACTCGATGGTAACGGTGTCGGTAACCGCCATATCACCTGCAATCCAGCCCAGTAAGGCCGCACCTATGACAATCGTTACGGGATATCTGTCCATGAGTTTCATCACGAGCTTGCTGCCCCAGACGATAATTGGCACACTAAAGGCCAGACCAAAAATAACCAGTGCCATGCTGTCTTTGGCCGCACCGGCTACAGCGATCACATTGTCCAGACTCATTACGGCGTCTGCGACAACTATCGTTTTAATTGCGCCGATCAAAGTTGTGCTGGTGGTAATCTCATGTCCATCGCCAGTGGGTTCCGGTTGCAGCAGTTTGATCCCGATCCATAATAAAAGACAGGCGCCCGCAACTTTCAAATAGGGTACAGCAAGCAGGTTTAATGCAAAGAAAATCAGTATAACGCGCAATGTGATAGCACCAAAAACACCCCAGAAAATTCCTAGCCGTCTTTGTTCTTCCGGTAGTCGGCGACAAGCCAATGCAATGACAACCGCATTATCACCGCCTAATACGATATCAATTGCTATGATTTGCATCACTGCTATCCAAAACTGCGGACTGTCAAAGCCCATTTTAAGTCACCTCATTATTGATCTGTGGAATACGAAATTTATTCGGCTAAAAATTGCAGTATTTTTTCCTGTTGGTTCAGAGCATCCTTACGACCTAATTCGATCAGCGCCTGGCAAAACAGGGATTCAAACAATACATAACTTAACAATGTGGAGCCATTCGGACTCATAGCGCCAACAGCGCGATATAAATATCGCATGGTTGCCGGTAATGATTGAGCGTAGTCTTGGGCTATTTCATTGATTTCCACGCTCGGTGATATCATCATGGTTTCGATCGGTCGTAATTTAATGTTTTTTTCACGCAGTTTCTCGTCCGGTATTATTTTTAAAGTCTCATTAATTCTTTCCAAACGCTCAAGATCTACATTCAGGCTATCGACAAAAATACTGTTCATGGCGTGACCGGCAATTTGTGCAAAAGATGGATAGCTTGCTGAACTGACACGTTCAGGCAAAGTATCGGTTTCTTTGCGTAAGCCTATAATCAGCACTTTATCAGCGCCTAAATGCAAAACGGGACTGATCGGTGTGAGTTGTCGCATAGAGCCGTCACCAAAGAATTCACGATTCAGTCTGATAGCTGGGAAGAAAAATGGAATGGCTGACGAAGCCATAAGATGCTTAGCGCTGATACATGTGGGAACGCCGACACGTTGGGCCCGCTTCCAGGTTTTAATGCTTCGGACACCCTGATAAAATGTTACCGACTGACCCGAAGTATAGCCCCAGACTGTTATTCCCAGTGCATGTAGTGAACCACTTCGAATGCAGTGCTGTAGCATTCGGAATGGAATTCGACGTAATAGTAATGATTCCAGGGGGGCATTATCCAGTAAGGATATGGCTCTGTGGCGACCAAACTCAGGTGAAAACAATGAAATTAGGCAGCGAAAACCATTCTTGAGAACACCGACCAAATCAGAACGATAGACCTGATGTACATGAAAGTGGGTCCATACGTTTTCAAGTTGTTGCACACCTTCATGAAAATTGTTTGCGGTCACCGCCAGACTCGTCGCATTGATAGCGCCCGCAGATGTTCCGCAGATCACGGGAAAAGGATTACGCGTATTTTTCGGCAGCAGCTCTGCAATCGCGCGCAAAACACCAACCTGATAGGCCGCGCGCGCACCACCACCTGTCAAGAGTAATCCAATCTTCGGTTTATCATTTGTCGACTTTAATTGATTGTTTATAGAGGACAATTTATCCCTTTACTTTTTCTAAGGCATCGCGTAGAGTTTCATCATTTAATTGATTCAGCGATTGTGTCAATATTTCTGCCGTGCTGCAGGCTTCTTTGTTGGATAACACACTGCTGTCCAGACTTGCAACAAATCGTGCAGCTGCGCCGACTGTATTTAACAGGCTTTGCCGTTCACGCATCAGCATTTCTATCTCTTCACGCAACAGAGATATTTCATGTTTCTTTAAAATTGTATGAGGCATGATATTACCTTTATCTGTGGATACCTATAAAATATATGCTCTATGTAATATATCAGAACAGTAGATTATATAAATTTTGAATTCTGTGTTATTTATCACTTTTTTCCGAGTTCTCTCGCAGACCGGTATCAATCTTAATTGTAGTGGGTCGGATAAACATGAAATTTAATACGTTACCTGAATTGTTTCCAGAAATCGAACCTTATCAACATGGCATGCTGCCGCTTGATGATATCCATACCATCTACTGGGAACAATCGGGTAATCCCAAAGGCATACCCGTTGTTTTTTTACATGGCGGCCCGGGTGCCGGTTCATCTCCAACACATCGCCGTTTCTTTGACCCTGAAAGTTATCGTATTATCATACTGGATCAACGCGGTGCCGGTCGTTCGAGACCGTTGGGAGAGTTACGTAATAATACAACACCTTTATTGATAGATGATCTAGAGCGATTAAGAGAATATCTCAATATAAACAAGTGGCTTGTTTTCGGCGGATCTTGGGGAAGCACGCTGGCTCTGGCATATGGTGAAGCACATCCCGGGCGCTGTTTGGGCTTCATTCTGCGCGGTATTTTCTTGTGCCGGAAAAAGGAGATTGATTGGTTTCTATACGGACTACAAACTTTTTTCCCGGAAGCATGGCATAAATTTGTGGATCCATTGAGCTTTGAAGAGCGAAAAGATATTCTTTCCGCATATTATCAGCGATTACAAAACCCTGATCCTGGAGTTCATATGCCCGCTGCACATAATTGGAGTATATATGAGGGATCCTGCTCAACATTGCTGCCGAGTCCTGAAACAGTTAATTATTTCGCCGATGATACTGTTGCATTGGGATTAGCTAGAATGGAAGCGCATTATTTCAGTCATAACATATTCTTGTCGGAAAATTCGCTTCTTGATAATGTACATAAACTGCACGATATTCCGGCAACCATTGTTCAGGGGCGTTACGATGCAGTATGTCCCATTATCAGTGCTGATGATCTACATCATGCATGGCCACAGGCGGAATATATTATTATTAATAATGCAGGGCACTCAGTCTGGGAGCCAGGTATTCTGTCAGCAGTAATCGAAGCCACTGAAAAGTTCAAAGTATACCTGCAATAACACTCTAATTCTTAATAAAATTGCAGGTCAAGATGATGTTCCGGGATTGAAGATTGATTCGGGTAAAATCATTGATCCGTTTATCCAAAAAAGAGGGAATTGTTGAATACGTGGCTCGGGTCTGTTGTGGATATATTATAAAGCCTGCAAAGAGAAAAGGTTTTATTTTGCGGGTTGAGTTGCTTTCCCAAACGTAAAAAAGTAGAATAGTAGGTTTATTTACTGCTAAATTAGGGTGTTATTTTCTATGGCCAATAGTGCACAAGCAAGAAAAAGGGCGCGGCAATCTATCAAATGTCGCGAGCATAATGTCAGTTTGCGATCAAAATTACGTACGGCTGTCAAGCGATTGAGAAAAGTAATCGAAACAGGCGATAAAAGCGGGGCTGCAATGATTTTCAGTAAAACGGCCAGTACCATAGATTCTATTGCAGACAAGGGGATAATCCATAAAAACAAGGCTGCAAGACAAAAAAGTCGTTTGTCAGCTGCGATCAAAGCGATGCCTTAAAAATACCATTGATATGGATAGTGTTAATCGACTTGACACGAAAGCACTGACTCAGTAGTCTAGGGTGGTCGAAGAGGAAG